>JACZSS010000482.1 GCA_022574115.1 Candidatus Heimdallarchaeota archaeon
AGAGATATTCACAAAAGAACTAGATCGTATAACTCAGCATGCACAGAAAGGTGCTCAGATCTACAAAAAAGAGAAAGAAACGAGACTGGATTCTTACATTGGTCTTGTCATGCAATATGTGAAAGAATTTGACACCTAGACTAGACCGATTGCCATGTATGGCTAAAGTAATACCTAGCGGATATTTACACATACCGAAGAGAACGATCGAAAAAATTTTGTCAAAACCGATGACATTACTTAACGCAAAATGAAAAAGAATCACAACTATTCGGCGATGAATTATATCCCAGAATAAGAGCTGGCTCTTAAAAATTAGCCTTGTTTACGGTACTAAAATTTTGAGGAATCTCTGCTATGTTATTTGCTAACTGAAGATCAGCAAGACAAATCAAGACCTTCTAAATTGATCAAAAAACTACTTTATATTCAATGAATATGGCTAATCTTAAGCCTTCAAAGGAAATATATTTCCATAGTTAAAATTAGGCGATTACCGTGTCAGATGATCAAGTCCAATCATCAAACATTATTGTTGCGAAAAATTTTATTATGAATATATGGGGAAATCGATCTCTTGACAAGTTGGAATTATATATTGATCCCAATTATAAAGCGTACCAGTCAATCGGTCTATACACACAAGCGGAGAATTTAGATTTCTCCCCAGGTCTTGACAAACTAAAAGAACGTTTGAAAATCTATTTTTCACCTACCGATAAATATAATGTCAACATTATTGACATTATGGCGAATAAGGACTCTGTTATGGCATTTTGTGAATTCAATTTTATTCATAATCAAAAGTTTAAAGGAATTAATCCAACAAATATTGAAATAAATATTCATGTTTTTTTTTGGATGAAATTTAATAGCGGAAAAATAGTAAATTCTATTCACTTACAAGATTATTACAAAATAGTACGGGACATAGGTCTCACAAAACCTGAAAGAGTCGATTACTTGGAGTATATTGAATCAGTATTAGATATTGGTTCAGGTAAACAGTAAAATAAGATCTGTACATTACCGAGAATTAGTTCTACCGGACAACAATCCATCCATTTTGGAATCGATTCAACCATCGATTGCCCGATTTTCTCGATTTGGGAATTTGACGTGCAATACGCAGATTTTAGATTCTCACAGGATTACAACGCCTCGACGATATCTCGTTCTGAGAAATCATTAGTCTACAATCCCGTTGGTTACAACTCAACTATTTCTAATCCGGCCGAGCCCATAAATCCAACACGATCGACTCAATTTCAATCTGATTTTACTCATTTCGGGCTGATGATTGTTGTTTTGCTTCAGACTGGGAGGATGTTGTACAATCTTTGAAAGGTCAAAATATAGGTATGAATTTCAGTAAAATAATTTATGATCAATTTAATTTTAATTTCATAACATTTCAAGGTGCAAAGGCTGTTGCTTGTAAATCTTCACATATATTTACATCACATGCGACATCCACTGATGATATTTGTCCAGATACTAAAGATGGAATCATCTCACCATGTGTGCGAACAATTATGTGGATTTCAGCTCCTCTGGGGTCAAGCAAACCTGGGCCTCCTATTAGATCACCATCGTTATCTCCTGGCATTAAATAAGCCCCAAAATTCGCATTATCACCATTACCTACTACATGTCCAGTTGCAAAGAGAATAGAGGCAGCTACGTCTGGATTAAATAAATCAGGAAATCCACAAAGTGATCCAATTTCTGCTATTGGGTTCGTGCATGCATTTGGATTATTAAAAATAACCCACCAATTCGTAACTGCATCTCCTGATGTAAGTCCAGAGGTATGAAGTGTATAACTTACTCCATTGTCTGTGCGTACTAATGTTGCGGACGCCCCACTGACCTCGCTAAGATCATTTAACCAGTGTACTGAACTGGTGCTATTATTTGCAGGAGCTCCTCCTATCGAAACACCGAATAACAGTATTTGGATAAATGCTAATGCAAATCCAAGTTTTATAGATTTAATAATATATGATTTCATTGTTTTTCACTTAAGTCATTTAAGAATTTGAATCAAATCTTCCCCCTTAGTACAGATTTATCTTTTAAGCGAAAAATTTGTAAAATTCTAGGTTTTTATCAACCGTACTGTTATATAACTTTTTCCCATTAAAATGAATAGTAAAATACGAAAATTAATAATATACCGATCATAAAGTTGTTATTGAACTCTAGTAGGGATTTCAAAGAAAATAACCAAAACCAATACGAACTCTTCAAATGGTTTTTAGTCTTATCATAATCCAAAATAGAGTCTCAATGGACCAATTGATAATTGAAAAGTTGATCAGAGCAGGTGAGTTTCAGGAGGCTCAAACTAAAATTATCAATCAGGATGGATCAGAAGCAGTATTTGAATATTTAATGTTAAGAGCAAAAATATATGTTCTTGAATCCAACCATAAAGGTGGATTGATCGCCGTCAACCAGGCGCTAGATTTAGTGAAGAAAGACAATGATAAAGCGAAGCAGTTGAGAGCTCTCATGATAAAATCTGAAATTATGTCGTATCATAGTCCAGATCAGGCATGGGAAACATTCAAACATGTCGATGAAATCATCAATGAAATAACTTTTTCCAAAATTTCACTCGTTGATTTAACGGAATACTATCATGTTCGAGCAGCGATTTTAATTGGTCTGAGAGAGTTTAATGATGCTAGAGATAATTTATCGAATCTGTTAATCATTGTTGAAAAATTAAATGATAATTAAAGCATGTCCAGAAACTAGAATTTTTCGGTTTCACAAGCCCGCGCTTAGATAGGATCATTTAACAGGTAAATCCGATATTCTAGGCATAAATCAATAAATGTATTTAAACATTAGAGGTTTAATTGAACTTGAGACTGGCTAGATCGATAAGTCAATCGAAATCCCGGTCAAATTATTGAATGGTCATAGTGAAGTCGATTTGACGAATCATGATCTGACATACATTTTGGCTAGTAGATAATCAAGGATCGCATTCTTCCCATAAACTTCAGATCATTTAATGAACGGTCAGCTGGACTTCCAACTGCATGGAAACTGAATTGACTCCTGAACAGCGAATATCAAAGCTTGAAGCAAGGATAGACAAAATAGAAAATATTGTGCATTGGGGGAAACGCATTGGAATCACATTTCTCGCGTTGTATGGACTCTTGTTCTCATTCAGATTAATCAATGCTCTGATCCAGTGAGACATAGAGAGACGCTAAGCAAAT
>JACZSS010000483.1 GCA_022574115.1 Candidatus Heimdallarchaeota archaeon
GACTCCATTTAATTGGCCTAATACTTTTTGTCTAACTTCCTTGAACTTATCGACGCTTACGTTTCTTAAATTCTCAAACCGCTCTTCCATAGAAACAAATTTTCCACTTCTCCATAGACTTGCAGCTTGGGAATACATAATTGAAAGTGGTTCTTCTTGGTTGCTACGAGCGCTGAATTCCATTCGATCAACAATTTTGGTCAACAAAGCATCACTTACATCCATCGTCAATGTATCGTGCAACATGAGAAAAGTTGCATCATGAGCCTTCTCATGCATTGATCCTTGCACTCCAGCAATAATTGTTAAGCTACCTATATCCTCGAAAATACTTGTAAAGGCAAATGCGAAAGCACAGAGACCAGTTCTAACCAATTTCTCCTGTACCTGGGCAGATCGCCCCAAGGTCAAATATGCCATTAATATTTGCAAGCCATACTTATCATCTGATAATGCACCAGGAGTCATAACTGTGAACCCATAATAGATTAATGGAGTTGGCTTATTAATTTTAAGAAAGTTGAAGTTTGACACTTTTGGTACTTGATAGTCAACTTTTTCATAAGTTGGTTTACCAGACCTAACTTTTCGAGATCCAAAAGTTGCATTCAACATATTGAATATTCGATCTTTGTCAAAATTTCCCAATACCATTAAAGCTGCATTTTCCAATCCGTAATGCTCATCACGATAACTTTCCATTTGTTCTAAAGTAACAGATTCGAGACTTTCTTCATCACCGATTACAGTCATTTCTAAGCTAGTACCTTCAAACAATTTTTCATTCATTCTCACGTTAAGCAGGAACGGTGGATTATCCTCCATTCTACGAAACTCTTGACGGACAACAAATGATTCCTTGTCGAATTCAGTTTGATTAATTTCTCCCAGAATTAGCAATTTATCCCACAATTCAATAGCATTGTCAATCGTCTCAGGATCGTTGAGGCACTTGACAAAATAGGCCGTATGATCCTCAGTAGTATATGCATTAGTTACACCGGCTAAACCGTCAAGCGCTCGATTGACTTCAGCTGGAGTCAAATTGGCTTGGGGGCTACCCTTGAAAAATTGATGTTCCAAGAAATGTGATATCCCATCATAAGAAGCTTTTCTCTTCCATTCGTTGCGACCTCCGACGTTGAAACTGATCCCAATAGTAAATGTAGTACCATCTTCATAGAAAACTAGTAGTACAGGCACCATATTGTCTAAAGTTTTAACTTCAAAATTTGACATTTTACATCACCTTAGCGGCGGCTTCTGGCCACCTGCTATCAATATCTCCAGCGTCACCCGATACCGAGAATGATAAGTTCTCCTCCGTCCAAAGGTTTTCCATGTGTTCCTGCCAATTTCCTTCAGATGCGTGTATGATATTTGCTTTGATTTTGTCAAGATCATATTCTTGATTGGTTATTAATCTACCGAGCAAATAATTTGTGTAACTTCGAGAGGAATCAGCAACAAATACAGCAATTTTGACTGCACTTTTGATGGCTCGACCCATTTCTCCCTCACCTATCGGATTACGAAACACATCTGTCAAAAGCTCTAATGTTGTATCCAGAGCTTCGATTGCTCGATCCGATCTGACATCCATCACCGCAGAGCTAAATGAACCTGTGGCAAATTTTGAGTTAAACATTCTTGGCCCGTAGCTCAGATTTTTTTCTTCTCTGATTTTTGTATACAGGCGAGCCGACATCCCTCCACTAATTAGGGATCTGTATAGATCTTCATTGTACAAACCTTGACGGGGGTCCGTTCCACGTACATTGATTGCAATATAAGCATTTGAGGAGTCCATCGGTGGAATATCCACTTCAACTGCTAGTTTTCTTCTTCTATTGGTCAGAGGGTGGAGCTTCAGGCGTTCATCCCCAAAAGAATTAAGAAAACTTTCCAAACCAGCTGCATTTAGGCTTTCTTCACTGTTTTCAAGTCCAACTGAAGCAAAATACGGTTTATTCTTTATGATTTTTTCATGCCACTTTACCAATTGTTCGACGTTGACATCTTTAATCGTTTCTGGTGTGCCGATTGGATGGTTGGTGATGGGATCATCCGAAAAAGCTGATCTCCATCGAGTGTAATTGTTCAACAACGATTCAGGTGTGCTTTGCATTTGTTGTATGCTTGCTGTTTGTCGCAGTGCGATTTTTTCAATTGTATCCTCTTTAAATTCCGGCTCAAACATGATTTCGTTAAGGATACTAATTCCTTTATCGACATGCTTTGGAGGACAGGTAAGTCCCATAACGATATCCGTTCTATCAGTATCACTAAATAAACTAATACCGTAATCATCTACATGATCTGCAAATTGTTTTTCACTTTTGTGAGCTGTAATCCGCTGGATATGAGACATTAGCATTGTAGTGATCCCTTTGACTGGCTCGCCAACTGACCCAATGGGTAATGCGAATCCAAGACTTACCGTCTTCAGATTACTTCTTGACAATACAATTTTCCAATCATTTTCCTCAGTCACTAAAATGCTGAATCCTAAGGATTACTAAAAATTATTGATTCCAGTGATACTACTATCTTTCCTTTTATTTATACATAATCTCGTTTAATCTATTGTTTTACTCCACGGTGAACAAGGTTAGAATTAAAAATTCCTCAATATGAGTTTATTTATGGGCTTATTGAGTCGAAACGAAATCGTGAGTTGGAGTGGTGTTTTTCATTCAGGGCAATGCAAAACCTGCGGCAAGACTAAAACGATCCAGTTTGTACAAACTCAGGAGAAGGTAAAACTTGGTCCCATAAAGCTAATCAATCTCGGATCACGTGGTTTTAGCAAAGAATGTTCTAATTGCAAATCGGTGTACGAATTGAAGAAAACAGAATCAAGTACTGCCCGGAGAGAAAAGTACAGTATTCGGTCTATTTCTCCTAAAACAGATGTTGAAGTTGAACCACTGCGTTACAAGAAATATCCAGCATTGAAAACTAAAACTAGGAAAGAAATTAGAGCCGAAAATATTAAGGAAGGAATTACCTCTGCTGCTATCGGTGGTGTCATTGGATTAATCGTGCTTTTATTTGTATGGTGGGGTGTAATAATTATATTATTGAGCCTCCTAGGTGGATTGTATGCGGGTTTGGAAGACCCCGAATTGAAACATCATGCACAATATGAAAAAACTGGCCATGTGTACACAAAAGAAAACTCGAAGCGGCAGTTAAATTAAGATTTTACTGGTTTTAAGGCCTGATTTACCTTTTGGGA
>JACZSS010000484.1 GCA_022574115.1 Candidatus Heimdallarchaeota archaeon
GGCAGCGACACTATGCACACCCGAAGGGAGAAATTTGGTTACTTCCGATAATAATTCATACTGTTGTCGTAACGGCTCTGCAAGCAACATGAGATTATCAAGTTCTTGATTAATTTCCTCCAACCAATGCTCAAGCATGGCGTTTAATTGCTTGATTGATTTTAATGTACTTGTCAAGATGGCTTCGGCATTTCTGAAATGATCAATTTCTATTTTTTTGAAGTGGTTAATCTGACGTAAGAAATACATGGATTCTCGCTGAATTTTATTTAGCTGGGTTATCCCTCTCTCACTCACCTCTTTTAGAGCTTCAGCACATTTTTGTAGCTGGACCTCAATTTGGGGAAAACCAATAAAGCTAGCTAACCTGCATAATCTGACTAAGGTTACAGTAAAATCGAACTTTCGGTGTGCTTCAGCAAAACTGGGAAGAATTTCTGATACTGTCGAAATTATTGAAAAAAAATCACTATCTAGGTTGTTAAGAATGACTTGTGGATCACCGAGGCTGGAGTTTTTACAGGTAGGACAGATCTGCTCCTTGATTGTATCGTATTTGGAACACTGGGATCCACAGACTCCGCAATACTGACCATTGGCAATTATGTTACAATTCTCACATTGCCAGGTAATCTTTTCTGTTAATAAAACACAATTCTGGCAGGTAATGTGAGTACATTCGCGACAAAACAAAATACGGCGGGTGCTCCTGCAAGTTTCACAGGTGTATCGATCTTGCCCAGCATGCATAAAACATATTAGTCAGATTCTTTCTAGTATTTATACAGAAATAATATGCGCATAATACATGACCCGATTAACTATATTTCCGGGATTTGAATCTGCATATTTTAGAGATACCGTAAGGAAAAGTACCTAAAATTTTAAAGATGATTTTATTACTTTGATGATTATGCAGTTGAAATATAAGGAATACCTCAACGAGGTGCTTCACTAGTGACTAAAAAACGTAAGAGCGGTGGGAGATCAGGCGGAAACCGAGGAAATAAAGGAAACCAACAGTGTAGTAATTGTGGCCGACAAGTACCAGCTGATAAAATCAAGAAAGTATCTAGATGGGTTTCATTAGTTGATCCATCAATGAGAAAAGAACTAAGGGATTCAGGGGCAATTCTTCCTAGAAGAAAAGTAACCTCACTCCTGTGTATATCCTGTGCAATTCACTTTAAACAAGTTAAGATTCGATCTAAAGACTCTCGTAAACCAAAATCCTGGTAGCCTGAATTGATTAGCGACTATTATATGACAATATAATAGTCACACATCGATCGATATATTAATCGAAAGACAATGCTAATCCTGATGAGTACAGTCCTTGTTAATGGAACTGGAACGATCGGCGAGCCATTAATTGCCTTGTTATTAAGTGTTAAAGATCAGCTAAAAATTGATAATTTGATCTTCTACAAGCATACGCCGCGATTAATCGATCGACCCATGCTTACCAATTTAAAATCAAAAGGTGGCTTATTGTGCGTCGAAAAGGAAAAAGTCGATGAATTCCAAGCGATGGGAGTCGAGCCGGATATGACATTTACGGAAGCATTAGAGCAGGCTGATGTGGTTGCTGATGCTACCAAGGAAGGGGTCGGGTTAAGAAACAAGGAAATGTTTTACAAAGCTGCAGAGAAAAATACCCTTGGTTTCTTGGCTCAGGGATCGGAATCAGGCTTTGGCATAATTTACGCCTCAGGAATAAATGATAGTATTTTCGAAGAAGAGATACCCAAGTATGTCCAAATTGGTTCCTGCAACACCCATGCTGCGGCATCAACAATTCAATACTTTGCATTCAACGGAGATGGTAAGAGTAATCTTGACCATGCCGATCTAACTTTTATTAGAAGAGGAAGTGATGTATCCCAAACAAGTGGTGTACAAGCACCAACGATTTCTGCGTATAAGGATGATCGATTTGGAACGCATCATGCAAAAGACGTCTGGAAATTATTCCAGACAAAAGGTTTGGATATAGATGTTTTCAGTTCTGCTATTAAAATAAATTCTCAATATATGCATATATTATCTGCTCATTTAACACTGAAAGAACCTGTTACTAAAGAAAAAATATTGAAGATCATTGATGAAACACCAGAATTAGCCCAGACGAACAAAAATGCTGTAAATCAGGTATTCAGCTTTGGTCGAGATCATGGTCATTTTGGTAGGATTCTTAATCAGGCAGTAATTGTCAAACAATCGATCAGAGTTCAGAAAAATCATCTTTATTTCTGGTCCTTTACTCCTCAAGATGGGAATGCGATTTTATCTTCAGTTAAGGCTATTTGCTACTTCTTACATAGGGATAAGCACAAAGTAGAGCAGCTGATGGAACATGTAAAACCCTGGTTATTCAATGAAGTATGAGTAACTACAGAAATACCTGTCACACTTCATCGTTCACGAGCCTTTTTATTACTCAAATCCCTAGTATAATTGATGCCAGATCAAGCTGACCGTGACAAGAAAAAAAAAGCCAAAGACCTAGCTACACAAGGGGGAGAGGAAATCCTAGCAAGTCTTGGTAAAGCAAAAAATATTTTGAAAGCTAGCGTAGTAGCTGGAGTTTTTGCAACACAATTGATTGAGGACGATCCGGAGGATCCCACGCTAAAATTACGAAAGGCGGGTTCAATTCTAGGCAAGTCTATTCTATCGGGCATCAAAGCAGGAGTTGCTGAATCGATGAAAGGAATCGTTTCTGGGGGAACCAAAATAGCAGATGCTATAAAACAAGAACTTGATGACGACAGCGATAAGGACACAGACAACAACACAGATGGTTACGAAATAACAGACGAGTAAAGTTTCCCATGTATCGATAATTTCGATATAGTAATCAAAGAATATACCAGTTTTAGGGACATCAAAATATAACGATTAATTATTATCGATAATATCGATATTGATTGATATATTTGTGTAAATTGATCTTAGAGGAAATATATATCAATGATTATTGATCGTTTATCCGATACAATATATTATTGTCTCTGAGTTGGTTCTGGGAATGTCTACGCTTGTATCGTTTCTAAAGTGTCTAATTCAATCTTAAAATGATCTGATTCAAGAAATCTTGTGGGGTTCTGCTCGAATTCTACAGCACATTCTTAGTTGCAGAAGTAAATGATCCTCCCCTGATCCTTAGCACCAATAAAAAATTCTTTACTATTAACACAAGATCGACAACCACAAGCCGCAACA
>JACZSS010000485.1 GCA_022574115.1 Candidatus Heimdallarchaeota archaeon
ACCAAAAGCTGCGGAGAAAAAGAAACCTACCAAAGCTACAAAAGCAAAGAAAACTGATGAAAAGGAAGCCAAAAAAGATGAGCCACAGAAAGGTATTTGGGCCCGCATCAAAGGCATGTTCGGAAGATAAGCCATTAATTTCAACGACTAACTAATTTTATACTGTGGAATTTATTCAGATATAGTTATTAAGTGCCGTGTACATTAGTATAGATAAGGACTAATTAGTCCCATCCCATCTATTTCAGCTTGATTTCAAGCTGATGATCAACAATGTCAGTTATGTCATGCCGTGAGGTTACGGTTGGAACCAGTACCTCCTATATCCATAATTCATATAAATATCACATCGATATGACTGAAATTAATCCGCAAAATGATTACATCCTTCTTCTGCACGGCTACTTAGGATCTGTTCACGATTTTGAAATCGTAATAGACGAATTCGGGAGAAATTACAATATTATTGGTCTAACTATCAGGGGGCATGGTAAAACTGAATTTACTGGAAACAATGAGGAAGAAACTGATTGGAGCTTAGAAGCCTTGGCGTTAGATCTTGATCTAGTGCTATCTCAAATTATTCCTATTGGACAAAAAGTGGCTATAATTGCCAGTTCGTTATCTACAGGAATGGCGTTAATGTTTGCTAAAAATTATCCTAAAAGAGTCGAGTCTCTTTTTCTAATTTCCGCAGCTAACCAGATTCCAATTCCCATATGGGGATCGGTTATACTTAATTTTAGTAAACATACACCTGACGCCTTTACAAAATTTCTCTTTAACGCAGTAAATTTTGTAATACCCGCAGTGGCTATAAACCAAAATCAAAGAAAAATAAGAAAGAAGGCAACCCAACGAGTTATGTCAATAGATCACAAAGTTCACACCAAGATTTTGAACGAGACAATTTCATCTTGGAATATTAGAGGTGAAGAAATTTCTGCACCTGTTTTTATCATTGCTGGGGAGGACGATGATGTCATACCGTCTGAAGGAGCAGTTGAACTGAATAACAAACTAGTGCAGTCTAGCATCTTGATCATGAACCAAACGAAACACCAGATACTGAACAAACATCCAAAATTGGTACTTAATCTCTTCCAATTGTGGCTCCACGATATCAATATTTTTCTTTCCGAAGATCAGTGGGTCCTCGACGATTTTGCCTTAATGGTTGCTTAAAAATAGTTAATGGCTATTCTTAAAAAATTGTTCGGTCATTAGTGTCACCTTTTCAGGATCATTTTTGACCAGTTTAATTTGACTTCTAATCCACTCCGGTAAAAGTTGTGAATTTGTATCATTTGCATATCGAAAGTCTAGCAACATGATAAACGCTCTGTCAGTTATACTCCGAACCGGTCTTCCTGCTGCCTGGGAGGCTCGGTTTAGTGCTGGAATAAAATATGCCAGCATTCTTCCTTTACCCGGAAATTTTGAATCTAAGTAAGCAATTCGGGCATTTGTTTTATTGTCTGGTGGAGCAAACGGAATTCCAACTACAATTACTGTTTGCATCAAATCCCCAGGAAAATCAGCTCCTTCTGAACTTCTCCCTCCAAGTACTGAACACAACACTGCTCCATCCTTCTCCCCGTGTCGCTTAAAACGAGATACCAACTTATCATTTTCCAAAGACGTCATGCCTAGTTTAGCTTCATATATCGGTTTTAACACGTTTGCTTCAAGACCATTATTCATTAATTCACGTAGAATAGCGTAACTCGGAGTAAAGATCCCAACATTTTTTGGTGTAGCATTAGCGACCGAAGAAATCAGCTTAACCATATTTTTCCACATTGTAGGTGATCTTTTAGCATATAGCGTTGTCAGCTCTTCCGGGACAACACATTGAATATTGCCATGTCCGTAAGGTGAAGGCATAATATTAGATACGTAATGCAATTTTCTGATACCAGTTAACAGTGCATAGGCGTCAGGATCTCCTAGCGTACCACTCATTGAAACTGATGCATAAACATCTCTCAAAATGGGGTAAATAACCTTGGAGGAGTCTAATGAATCCAGTTTGAGTGTTACAAATGTATCTCGAGTACCACTAAATTTTTTTCGCTCAATACTATGTGTATAATCTTTAAGACCAATACTTTCGTATAATCTGTAGAAGAATTCTCCAATCCGACCTACTGAACTTCTGGGTTCCTTTCCTGCTTTGGCCAACTTATATCGTATTGCATCGCCCAGCTGACGCATACTGTTGAAGAACTCGTCGTCTAGTTCAATATCACATTTAAGTTCGATATCTTCCAGAAACAGCGCAGGATCAATCCATTCTTCTTTCTGGATCCCAAGCGTTTTATTTTTTTCCCCAAAAAAATCAGCTAAAATCTCGAGAAAATATAGGAAATCTGGTTTGTTATTATTTTTTGCTTCTCTAATCGCTCTTGAGAGCGAAAATGATGAAATCTCGTCCGAATTAATTGCATTGACCATCTCGGGTAGGTTGTGAGCCTCATCAATAACGACTATAAGATCTTTAATATCACAATCGATCTGTTCTAAAAATGTATCTCTGATCATAGGATCAAATAAGTACAAATAGGAACACGCGATAACCTGAACACTTGGAAGAAGCTTTCGAGCTGTTTCCGCAGGACATATTTTAGCATCTTGAGTGACTTCAAAAATGTATTCTGCGGTCGCAGGCGCCCGGAGGAGCTCTGCTATTGCCGGTTCGATAACATTTTTAATTTTCATGTTATTAAAATAATCACATCTCTTTGCTGTCTTCAATTGGCTGCACATAACATGCACCGAGTGGTTGGTCTTAGCAAATTTAAGCACCAGTTCGTTGAGACAGAAAGCACCCCTTCCTCGCAGTGCCAATCCGGTTACCTTTCTAATTTCAGATATTTTGGTAAGTTCATCCAAAACTCTGTCGATTTGACTATGAGTTCTAGCCAGATATAAAATTTTGAGGTTCTTTTCTTGAGCCATCATAGGTGTCAACAAAAGACACCGTATCTTTTTCAATATCCGAGATAACATCATCGGCAATAGAGGCAAGGCGGCATTCGGTATATCGCATTGCGGCGGGTCTGTCGCCATCAATGCTGCCAAAGTTTCCCTGCCCATCAATAAGCGGGTAGCGCAGAGAGAAATCTTGAGCCATACGCGCAAGGGTATCGTATAAGGCCACGTCGCCATGCGGGTGATATTTACCAAGCACCTCACCGACAACCTGTGCCGATTTGCGATA
>JACZSS010000486.1 GCA_022574115.1 Candidatus Heimdallarchaeota archaeon
GGCATATTATGAGGCAGGCCATATGATGTACATTCATGAACCGTCGTTAAAAAAGCAGCGAACCGATCTTGTCACATTTATTGACCAATCAGTCTAGTCAATTTGAGGTGAAAATTTGGAAAAATTGTTCTGGATTGGCTTCTCCGATCTGATCCGACCGTAGTATTTCAGACCAAGCGAGATCTACTCGATTTACCACAGTCTGAATGGTTCGGCGATCAGGAATTGATAGCCTCGACGGGCTGGGGTAGGCAATTATTAGATTTCCAGGACGCTGATGGTCGTTGGTCTGGGGGCTGTACACTCCTAAGTTTGTGAGCACGCACTTTACTTTGCTACTTTTGAAGAGATTAGAAATGCTACCAAATGATGAAACTGAGCAAGGTTGTTACCAGTTGGTAGGAATCAAAGCAATAGGATCAGCTGAAACTAACGAGATTCGTTTAGATACATGCATTACCGGGATGGGTTTGGGGATATTAGCACATTTTCAATCACAAACAGAAAAGTTTCCAGATATACTAAACTTCCTAAAACTCCGTCAGCTTCCTGATGGGGCTTGGAACTGCAGACATCCTAGGGTAAAAACCCAGCATTCATCACTTAATACAACCCTCTCTGTCCTTGAGGGATTGGCCGACTTGGAAAACAACTATCCTGCGTACGTCTCAGAAATTCGTTCATTAAGAGACCCTGCAATTGAATTTTTACTGGTTCACGAACTATTCAAATCGCACACCAGTGGCAAAATTATTCATCCTCAATATACAGATATTTCATTCCCACCTCGCTGGAAATATAACATTCTTAGTGCTCTTGATTATTTACGGTCAATTAAATTTCCATATGATCCCAGAATGGCTGACGCAATAAACTTAGTAAGATCAAAAGAAAACCAAGGTTATTATTCCAAAGGCAAGCAAATGGGGGATCACCGATTTTTCCCCCTCAACAAACCAAGAAAGCCAAGCGAGTTCAACACATTGAGAGCATTACGCGTTCTCAACTCATATAGCAAAGCCCGGTAAGAAAAGTGTAATTAATGATTATGACTCAAGGTCAAGATTATCTGGATTTGGAATATACGGTCCGTCTCGCTTGTAAACTCGTTTTCCATTTATCCATGTCTCAACGACATGTGTTCTGGCATCCCACGGATCGCCATCAAAGAAGACCAAATCTGCATCTTTGCTAGGTTCAAGTGAACCTACCCGTTCCTCCACGCCGAGCACTTTTGCCGGATTAATAGTAATTGTTTCCAATGCACGATCTTGAGGAAGGCCCTCCCTGATGGCAAATATCACCAGATCTCGTAGATTATTTTGGGGATTAAACGGAGCATCGGTCATAATTGATACTGTGGCCCCTTTCTTGATCAAAATCCCAGCGGTAGCAGGCGTTTGTCGGTTGAGTTCTCTTTTTGCTCTAGGTCCGAACACTGGTCCCACATTCAGTGGAATTCCTCGGGAAATTATTTCGTCTGCAATCCTATACGCTTCTGTGGAATGATCTAAAATGAGATCATAGCCGAATTCTTCTGATAATCGAATTGCTGTCCGAATATCATCCATTCGATGTGCGTGACACCTTATTGGTATCTCCCTATTCAAGACCTTGACTAGGGCCTCTTTTCCGAGGTCAAATTTGGGCTCCTTGAGTGGTTTTCGATCTGTTTCAGGCTTCGCATTTTCTATTTCGAACAATGTTCGAAAATGCTCCCATTCCTTGGCATACTCTATTACCTCATAAAAAGTTTTCCTGATCAAGTATGCGACACCCATACGAGAAGTTGGCGCTCGTTTCATTCTGTCACCAACTCGTTTTGGATTTTCTCCTAATGCCATCTTAATTCCAGCAGGAGCACGGATGACCATATCATCTGCAATTAAACCGATTGGTTTGATAACCACGACTTGACCACCGATTGGATTTGCTGATCCATGAGTTACACCCAGGGTGGTCACTCCTCCCCGAATCGCATCTTGAAATTCTACATCCTCTGGATACAACGAATCCAAAGTTCGGATATAAGGCGTGATAGCCTCTGATACTTCATTGCCGTCATCATCATTAGTATCATCACCACCCCAAATACCGGCGTGACTGTGGGGATCGATTAAACCTGGTGTGATTGTGGATCCTTTGCAATCGACTACTTCAGCATCCGAGAGATCGACATCGGTACCAATTTGTAATATTTTGTCGTTTTCAATTAAGAGTGTCGCATCTTGAATTATAGTTGTTCCAGTCATTATCGTTGCATTGGTAAACGCAGTCTTCACATTGAAAGTGATTAGTGAGCTTTGATAAAATCATCGTGTATAATATAGGTAGATGTGAAGAATTTGATTATTTGGATTATATTGTTTTTTCCCAATAGCTGACAGAATCATAAAAATCGACTTTAAGATAAGAATAATTGGCCTCCTTTTCCATCGCCTTATTCCATAATGCAAGGTGGACTTTATTTATTCCAGCATCTTTTGCTGCATTTAGACCTGCGCCCATTAACGTTTTCTCGATTTCATTCCTATCACCCAAGGCTACAATCGATCCTAGCCAACCTACTGGTGCATCACCTTTGGAATAAACAAGCAGTCTACCTATTATCTTTTCACCATCCCACAGTATCTTATGAGAAATAAATTTATAATCCTCACTTAATGTCTGAATTGAACCCATTAATCCCTTAATTTGATCTACACCGTCAAGGTTGAAAGCCTCTACAAATGCTTGGGCTAAGGCTTCATTATCGGTATCCCAATTAAAATCTCTCACATTATCAGAACTTGGGAAGACTGAATAGTCGATCTCGTTGGCATAGTTCAGATGGCTAAACTGTTTCGATTCACGGATAAAGGGTGTGACGTGCTCACGCTCCGATGCCATCTCGGCTTCCTTCCACGCTCGTTCTAACGCAGAGAACGACATCACCTCACAATCCAGTCCATCAGGGAATTCTCCCGCTAATCCACAAGCATCATAGTCATGGGCCTCATATTCGCTCAGCAATTCATCAACCACCACGGGATCGAGGGCCGGACAATCTGCAGTGATGCGAAGGATGGAAGCCGCCTGATAAAACTTCGCGGCGTGATAATAGCGATCGAGGACATCCTCTCGGCTCCCACGAAAACATCGAACCCAATGCGCACAACACCACTCCTCAATAACATCGTCTTCCCGCTCAGTTGTCGTGGCGACGACGATCGCACCGATG
>JACZSS010000487.1 GCA_022574115.1 Candidatus Heimdallarchaeota archaeon
ATTTGCTTGGATACGATTAGAATACCAATCAGAAAAGGAAGAAAAGCAAATTACTCAACAGAAATCCGGAGTTGATGATGAACAAATAATTAATGTAGCGGTTGCAGTCATGCGTAGAACTCGAGATTACGCAGAATTAAGACGTGGCAGTTCCATACGAGGTGCAATTGATTACGCAGGTGTATTGCAATATTTGGACCGGACAGTTCCAAAATCGTGGATCCAAGCCGGAATTATGGCGCTTGCAACAAAAATCGAACTTGAAGATGGAATAGACAAGCGTGTCGAGGAAGTAATTCAGGACATAGTTAATGAAGTTCTAGCAAATCAAGATTTTTTCTAGCTGGGGAGGTCCCGGAATTCGAAATTCCTGAAGATCTCCAAAAACGACTATCCTCAATGCGGGGTAAAATGGATAAAGACAAAATTCTTGAAGCGGAAATAGTCACTGGTAGACGAAATTCAAGTTTCTATCATCGACTCTCAAAGGGAATGGATTATATGCAGATAAAGAAACATGCTGAAAATGCGGTGGAAGTAGAAAATTTACCAGCTGTTCAAGGTTTGGCTATGAGTAATCAGCTATCAATATCCGAAGCCCTATCCTCAACTGAGGGATTTAAAATGCTTGCCCGTCGTGCTGCTGCGGGCGACAATACTGCCCCAAACCTGTTTTTCATGTTAAGAGGTACGTTATCCAAGCATGCTCGTCCCATATTTCAGAGGCTAGCGAGACAAAGTATAGTGAAGGTGTCGCGGGGAATCACTGGTCAGGGATTGCGTGGAGACACGGTGATCCAAACTGAATACACCCCAGATGCATTAGATTTCGATGATGAGCTCACTATAGAAAACTTTATAGAAAAAGGATTACTGACCTACGAAGATATTGTTGCCTTGGAAAGACGAGAAAAGAAAAAATCTGGAGTGCTAATTTTCGATACTTCTGGGTCTCTTTATGGAGTGAAATTTACCACTGCTGCGCTAGCTGTTGCTGTCATGGCGTATCACTTAGAAAATGATAATTTTTCGGTTGTGCTTTTTAATACTAAAGCCTACATTGTCAAAAGACAAAATGAAAAAGTCAAAATTGACGAATTGGTAAACCGTATCCTTGATTCTGAAAGTGCAGGGTACACCAATATTGCGGAGGGATTGACCCTAGGTGGTTTGGAATTAGCTAAAATGCGAGCTCACAATCGTTTTGCGATTCTTGTAACTGATGGTGTCTTCAATAAAGGTGGAGATCCCAGAAAACAATTGTGGCGGTTTCCTAAATTACACATTTTGGGACTACCCTCAAAGCATGATTGGGGTCGAAGACTCTCAATTGATATGTCGAGAAAAACTGGTGGTCGTTTCGCATTGGTCAGTTCATATGAGGATGTACCCAAAGCTCTAGTCAACTTGCTTCGACATACCTAAGAGAGATTTATTAGGTTAATTTTCAAAATGATTGTCCTTTTCTCGAAAGGTAAAACAATGATGTTGAGAATCTAGGGTAATTGAGAGAGATTCTCCTTTTATCGTTGGATTTTAAATTGGTTTACAAGATAAGAAACTCTATTATGGACCTATTTGATATTAAACATGTTACGCTTGATCAGATTTCGGGTAAGCATGAACTGTTGATTATTTCAGAATCTGAGACTTGGAATCGAGATCTCCCCAACCCAATTCTGAGATTAAACAGACGATATTCAACTCATAAAATTCGATCTTTAATCATCGAAAAAGTAACACAGTGTAAAGATCGGCAATGTATTGTCGGAATAGATCCAGGGGTGTCAGTCGGTGTTTCGATCATCTTTTGTGAAGAAACGTTTGAAACCAATGCTTTCTATCAATTCTCAAAACTTAAGGTGTGCTTAGTAAACAGGCTTAAGGACATTAATTTTACTAATCTTGTTTTCAAAATTGGAAATGGAGGAGGATCAAAGAAGGACGACTATATTCGCCACATAAAACAAAATTTTACTGTACCGATTTTGGAGGTAGATGAAAGTAACACTTCAATTCGGGAAGTAGGTGAACTCACAATTCATGAGCAAGCCGCTATAAAAATTGCGTACAGAAGTGGAACCGAAGTATGATATAATTCTACCTTGATGAACGAATAATTGTCAAAACATCCTCATCAACTAGCTTATGGTGTAACATTGCTTTTTGTCCGGGATGTTTGACAGATGCCCCCCAAACCCTTGCAAATCGGAATTCATCTCTGAAGTTTCTGTGCAGTTTATCGCAGACATCCCCAATTGTTGATCCAAGTTGAATAATCAAGGGTTCATCATAGTCAATTTCGCCTCCGTGAGGCTTTAAATACACTTTAATTAATTTCAATTGCTCGAAGATAATTGATCTCAATTCTTCGACGTTATCATTGTTTTCAGCTGAAATAAATACAGCTTGAGGCACCAGCTCCCTGATTAGATCTAATTTTTCCGGTGTTGCTAAATCGATCTTATTTACTAAATAGATGGCGGGAATGTAAACTCGATTGCCTTCAAGAGTATCTATTAGTTGCTCAACTGTCAGATCTGTACGGATCGTTATATCTGCATTTAAAAATCGATATTCTTGCATAATTGTTTTTATCGTCTTCTCAGTGATGTGAGTTAGCAGTTTAAGGGATGAGATACCTATTCCCCCTTTCATGGTTTTAGTAATTATTATGTCGGGTGGGGATTCATTGGTTCGAATGCCAACATAGAACAATTCATCAAGAATTAATTTGAGGTGATCCTTTGCTTTAAACACATCCAAAATGATTAGTATTAAATCCGAATTCCTTGAGACCCCGAGGACTTGTTTTCCCCTCCCTTTACCTTTTGACGCACCAGATATGATACCTGGCAAATCTATGATTTGAATTGATGCGCCTTCATAATGCATGACACCTGGTATAGCTTGAAGCGTTGTAAATTTATAAGAACCTACTTCAGATATGTGTTGACCAGTCAATTGATTTAGAAGAGTTGATTTACCTACTGATGGAAGACCTATAAGGGCAACACTGCTGTCGCCACCTTTTTTGACGTCATATCCATCTCCTTTGCCTCCACTGCCTCCCATGACTTTTTCCTGTTGCTCTCTTTTCAATCTTGCAATCTTTGCCTTTATTCTTCCAACATGAGATTCCGTTGCCTTGTTAATTTTGGTTTTTCTAATTTCTTCTTCCAGTAACCTGATTTTTTCCTCAAAAGAAGCC
>JACZSS010000488.1 GCA_022574115.1 Candidatus Heimdallarchaeota archaeon
TCCATTTCTTGCCGATGTATTTGAGCGTAGTCTCAATAGGGCACGCAGCAAGCTTTACCATCTATTTTTTGTGCGAATTGGTCAATAATAAGTCTATACAATGTGGAATGAAATCACAAAGATAATGATTACGGATAGATTGTCAATTTGAGGTTGAAAATTAATGTGGGCTTTGGTCGAACAAAATGCTCAAGTTGCTCCCAATACTGCCTAAATCCAACCTAAGTTGGATGTTCAAAATCTTAATCGGTTTCAGTCACCTTACCGAAATTGCTCACAATTACTAAGAACAGCATGATCTCACCCTGAGTTTTAAGATAGGCAATGGCCTTGAAATAAATATGAAATCAGGAAGAATAGCTCAGGTGTCGGCACTATCTTACGCTCTAGCGATATCTGTGTTCTTTTTCGGAACGATCACCGCAATGATATTATATCCAGGTTATGATCCCCTTAACAACTTTCTAAGTGCGTTGGGGGCTAGACAATCCTCAATTGGGAAACAGCCAGCTGAATTTCCTGAAATATTTAACATAACAGTCATCATTGCCGGGCTCCTCTGGATACCCTTTTTTCCATCAATATACCCTTTGTTTGTTGATAAGGTGGATAGTAAAGGATTCTGGATTTTGACAATACTGATGAGTACTTTAGTAGGTCCGTTGCTGATAACAATTGGGATTTTCGATGCTGGTACGAGTCCAGATATTCACAATTTTTGGGCTACCCGTTTATACGCAACAATCCTGATTTCGAGTATGTTTTGGGGGACAAATATTGCACTTTTAGATAATACCTCATTCTACAAATCTCATAAGTGGACAGGAGATGTGATTATGAGTGGGTTAATTGTTGTATTGATGGCTATTATCTTCTTTGCTTGGATCCCCCCTGTCCCTCCATTTAGTCTTTTCAAAATTCCTTTCTATCAAAAACTTGTTGCATATACATATATTGGATACTTCAGCGTTGTTTCAAAACGGATTTTTCAAGAAGCGAAAGGTAGTTCAATCGATCTGATTAAGGATATCGCGTTTGATTAATGTCACTGCGTTACAAGGTATGAAAATCAATCATTGTGAATAAAATGATTATCGTTTAGACAGTTTATCTTATAACTTAACGAGCTCAAGGCAAAATTCAAAACGACTTGAAGGATTGATAATCTGAGGGAACGCAAGTTACGGTATTTTACAATCCCAAGAGACGAACAGCATCAGTTTCTGATCCAAGTCCAAAAAACATATTATGGACTCTTCTAATTCTTTTGATACTTGTAGGCGCGCTTGTCGATTATCGATTTACCAATTTTTTACTTTAATCAGACATATTTATCTTGATTCTGCAATCGAGGGGAATAATGCACTTTGGTCATTAATCGATCGAGCGAGCGATTGGATCAAGTCGGATAATTGATGCGCTAGTTTTTAATTTTCAACACTTATAGATCGATAAATCATTCACAGCCAAACGACTGATGCCCTGCAGATAATGTGGATCGAGCGATTGCCGGACGCAGTTTGATTTCTAGACAAGAGCATTCTTCAGGACAAGATATCCATTATTCTTCATATTACTGGGCGTAATCCAAATTTGTCTAACATTCTTTAACTCATAAGTAGGATAATTTGCCAGATTTGGTACTGCTGAAATCCATTCTTTTTTACTTCTCATGATGATGATTGGAATTTCCCTTGCCATTATTTGATTCACCAAAAAGTGGCTGTACTTGACAGAATCGAGGTCTTTTAGTTGAAGAAAATCTTGCTTGTTTTTAGCGTGATACGGAAATAACTCGACAACGCAGAGATTTTTGGTGACTTTAGATAGGCTAACATCTTGAATCAGGGTTTCGAGATATTTGCTCCACCAAGCACTCCCAGGTGTATGCTCTAGACTTGGATCTAGGAGGTAAAATGGATGATCCAAAACTTCATGCATCAAATTTTTGAAACTTCTTTCTCTGAAGCCAGCATCAGTATTATGAATTATTACATCTCTCGCATCAGAGCTTGGATTCTGATTTAATATTGCAGCCCGACAATCAAAGGGATTTCCCAAGTATGGCTCGGGTATCCTGTCTTTCAGAAGTTTGTTCTTGGAGTTAAAATCGAATTCTGACAGTTGTCTTCTCATTAGGCAGCCGATACGGCTTTGTTTTAGGTAGTTTTACCCAAGGATTTTGCATATTGTTGCTATACCCGTTAAATATTTAGTAATATTCGACACTGTTGCCAAATTTCTCCAATAAATACCGCAGGAACTTCACATTGTCCTCATTTTATGCAAATGCCATTTCGACAAACTCAGGACTTAATTGGGAAAAGTTTCGAATCTTCTTGGCATATTCATGTAACAATTTGCTCCATCCATCTCGAAAACTGTCAACGGATAATAATACACCTTGGCCAGATCTTTAAGTTTCATTAATCCGTTGGGGGGGCCATATACTTTTTCAACTGAATACAGAATGAGAATCCTTCTCATCGTAATTTAGACTAGATGTCCCAAGATCTTAAGACTTAATTATTTGAAATGCACTATTTTCTTGAATTGAGAAAAATTTACTATGTCCTAACGCTGTTACTTGGAATTCTAATAGTGAATTCGTTTTGGTCGATGAGAGTATCCTTAATCGATAGTTCTGAAATTACCAAGCTTGAGGAAACCCCTGATAAACACTACAAGTTGGCAATTATTGCGTTCCAATGGCATTTCAGAGTGATCGATTTAGAGAAAAAAGCGCAACTAATCAATGCCGGAGAGGAGGAATCAACTGCAAGAGCTGAAGCAGAATTGTTGAACAGAATACAATTACAAAGTGGATCAACAATTGAGGTAACTTTTTACACAAGAGATGTTCAACATGGATTAAAGATTGATGAAATTGATTTCAAGCTAGTTTCAAATCGGCCGGGGCCTGAGGAAGTATTAGGTGTTGCAGCGGTTGGAATTCTTGAGTTTCCCAAGATAAATGAAAAATACAGGGCATATAGCTACATTTTTTCCGGATTAGGTACGGATGATATGGAAATTTGGTTTTATACTGGTGACTGGTTATTTATCACTCCAAGTTACATTTATGGTATCTTAATTGTGTCAACCCTTGCACTAATTATAAAAATCCTCACTCTTACAAAAAAGACAATCTAACTTCTCATAAAAGTCCTCACCTTCGGTTCGGTTCCCAGGAGAGCATTTTTTGA
>JACZSS010000489.1 GCA_022574115.1 Candidatus Heimdallarchaeota archaeon
GTAATACAATTCCTAAGGGTACGGTTCTACTCTGGCATACTGTTGAAGGGAATTATGTAAAAATGGTTATAACAACATATGGCTATACACTAAGCTTCAATTTTGAATTTCTTGGACAAGAATCAACCGATTTAACGCCACCAGATCTTGATCATCCTGCAGACATCACGTATATTGAAGGTACAAATGATAATATAATTACATGGACCTTAGGTGATAAAAACCCTCATGTTTATAATATTACCAGAGATGGGGCTATCTTTGTATCAGATACTTCGTGGATAAATGGTAGTGTGAGTATTAATGTTGATGGATTAACTACTGGTAACTACATCTTTACAATCACTGTATTTGATCGATTTGGTAATCTAAGACAGGATGATGTATTGGTCAGCGTTATCGCAATACAGACTGAATCTACAACTATTCATACACAGACTGAATCTACAACTATTCCTACACAGACTGAATCTATAGCTATTCCGGCGTCAGCTCCGGTTCTACCAATCAATATAATTTGGATGCTACTTGGAATCGTTGTTCCAGTTACAATATTAAGATCAAAACAGAAAATATAACATTGTAATTTTTAATAATAACAACAGCTGAATGAGAGCTTCGTGAAGCTAACGTAGTGTACGTATGGAGAGTAAACCGTGAGGATTAAGGATAGGTTCAGGGTTACAGCTAAAGATGAGCCAGTCACTTCAATATATTGCCATTAATACCTTTTTTCACAAGATCCCCGTCCTCAAGTTCATCGGGGTTTTTATGATGCAATTGAGGCTAATACTCAGGTGATTGTGTGAGCTCGGTAGCGGATACAAAACTACTTACCCCTCCTCGCCCTCCAGGTTCCCCATCAAATTCTGATCGGTCCTCGTTGCCACCTCCAAACCCATCTCCGCTAGCTCGTCTTTCTTGGATCATTTCAATAATTTCTTCACAACTTAAATCACTTAAGTCTGGACCCTGAGCAGCCTCAATTTCTACTGAGCCATCTCGATTTACTAAATAATCGTCTAGTTCTCCTTCAAACACACCACCTATTACCAATATTACGAGAATCCCCATTACGACGATTACTTTGACTGAGCTACTGATTCCTCTCTTATTGAGCTCTATTGCACTCTGTTTTTACCTTCTTTTTTAATAATTCATCTTTTGAGTAGGCTGCCATTAGTTCACTCGCATATTCATTGTCTATCTGTCGAGGTCTTTTAGCAAATCTTGCGACGATTTTCCTGTCTTCTTTTTTATTCTTTTCGACATCAGTATTCAAGGCTAGGTTGATGAAGTATAAGACATTTGCTGAAACAACTGCAACTCTATCGGTTACAAGCGTTATTTTCAAAATCTTAGTAATGTAACCAGTTCTGTTACAAATGCATCAAACTCGGAATTCAATGGGTCCGACGCTTAATATTTTTTGAGGAAAATTTGAGCTAAATCCTTTATAACATTCAGAATAATCGACAAACAACAATGAAAGCAGGATTAAGCTACTCCATTCGCAGTTTAACTAGAAATTTTCGAAGATCTAGTGTACTCATGTTTGGAATTATTATATCCATTTCAATTATCTCAGGAATAATGTTTTATTCAGATTCAACAAATGAATCTCTTGTCGCTGCTAGTATATCCGATGTTGAATTGGATATCTCGGTGGAAGTCGGTAACATTGATTTAGAAGAAATATTAGATATCCAGGAATTTATTGACATAGAGCTATCGGACCTTATAAATGGCTCGAACTTAATTGCTGGAACAACGCCCTTTTTTCCAATTCTAGGAGGAGGACTTGTCTCGGGTGATCCAGATTTTGAAATCGAATTCGGCTTCAGTCTAAACTCAAACTTAAACTATTCAAGTACCTACATATTTGGTATACAGGAAGATTACCTGCAAAATCAGAATTTGTTTGATTTTGGTGACAACGTAGATTTTCAGTTAAACACAGGTGAAATCCTGCTAAGTGATGAATTACAATCATCTCTTGATTTGGGGCCAATTGGAACATCGGTAAATATTTCACTTGCTCCTGAACTCAATTTCGCCAGAGAAGTTACCAGCGGATCTCTGCCAGAGATCGAAATTGAGAGAACGTTCTTTTACGAGTACGCAGGCGAAATTAGCTTTAATAATGAGGTAGTTCAGGGTTCCATGGATGCATTTTACGACTTGGACGATGATCTACCTTCCCAATTCATCAACATTATTTCAGGTTCCGCAAATGCAATTGTTATGAATTACGATGACTATTTTGATCTAATCGGTTCAAATGAAAATCTGATTAGTTTCAATTCGATCCACATTGTACTAGACAGAGAAGGTTTTTCCAACGATATTGACACATTATTGATTCAATTAGGACAAATAAATAATCGTCTTCAAACATTTTATCCTTCAGTGACAGTCAACAATTTTCTCACCAATGCTTTGAATGATGCTTATGATGAATTGAACTCAATCAAACTAGCGCTGATTTATTTTGCACTTCCAGGTCTGTTTCTTGGTGCCTATATCACAAAATATGCAATGGATCTAAATATCAAAGAAAGAAAGAGAGAAATCAATCTTCTGCGTACTAAAGCTGCTACAAAAGGTCAAATCGCCTCCATAATAATAGGTGAAAGTTCGATCATTTCACTATTCGGATTTTTATTAGGAGTGGCTCTCGGGTATCTGTTGAGCTTTGTAACGGCAAATTCGTTATCTTCAGATCCTGGGACAGTTTCAATTCAAATCTCTCAAACTTCAGTAGCAATCATTATAGGAATTGGAATATCAATTGCTGGAACAGCAGGCTACTTGTCAACTAAGCAATTACTTGACTTGGATATTAAGAGTGGTCTGAATACCAAAACTGAAACATCTGAATTTTGGAAACGCTATAAAATCGACTTCATTCTGCTGATTGGCGTTGGTGCAATAGTAGTTATGAATCTCCTAGATTTTAATCCAATCCCTGATTTTGCAGCTACTCTCTATTCGTTTTTGGCTCCAATATTTACTTGGCTCGGATTGACTTTGTTGTTCATGAGGGTCTTCAGTGGAGCATTGATCAAATATAACAAGCTATTAATTACTGTATTTAGGAGACTTTACGGTGATTTGTCCAATATAATTGTGAAAAATATTTTGTTTCGAAATGTAAAAATAAGTAATATTATCGTGCTGTTGTCGCTGACCATATCTT
>JACZSS010000490.1 GCA_022574115.1 Candidatus Heimdallarchaeota archaeon
GTGGGGAAAGGACTTATTCCATTGGTTACGGGTGCAATTGGATAAGGAATCGTGAATTGAACCCGGCTGAGACCGAAATCTGGGGCACTAAGTGCAACAATATCTTGTCCAAAGACATTAGCCGTTGACATGGTAAATTCGTCACCATTTCTTGTGATTCCATCTGGTTTAACAAAAGACGCGGCTTGAAAAGACACATCCTGTTGAATGCCATTTTCGTCAGGGATTCTTTCTACACCAAATTGGGCATATCCAGGTGTATCAGAAGATACGGAGCTAAACAAGGTGGCGTAGCCATCATTTGAAATTGCGCTTAAAGCAGTAAGGAAAGTTAGGTAGCTTGCATCTTCTGACAGGTAGACGTATAAACCGCCTCCTTGCCAAAGCCGGAAATAAGTTCCTGGAAATGCAGTTTGAACTTCGCTCATAGCTGCTGCTGCCGCACCATCGTTTGGTGAACTGTACAAAAGAAAAATTAATAATCCTTCTGGAAGATCAGAAATAGGTCGGTTGACGTACTGAGAATAACCTTCAGTACTTGCGTAGTTCATACCCCAAAATATTGCGTCGCCAAAACCAGCACCATCAACATCGACTGGATATCCACTACCATCGCTACTTCCAAAAGTGTAGACGCTGCCCAAAACAGCGGTGTCATGGCCGGCTGCTAGGGTTACGTACTCCATGCTAATGGAAGTATCAAGTGAATTTGATCGAATACTAGAAGTCATTGCAGGCACGGTCGTTGTAGCTGATGTAAAAAGTAAAAATACAACGGTTAGACAGAGTGCAAGAAATCCGCTCTTCGTTAATTTATTCATATTATATCCTCATAATTCTTAATCAATACTTACTGCTCAATGTATTTAAAGTCTGATGAATTATTATCAAATATTAGCAGGATAATAAACGAATTAATTTCTCATTTTTTAGTTAATTAGGTATTCTTAAATCCGCCTTAAACTGTTGATAATTCAGCAAATAGACAGATTTAAAGTTTAGCGGCTAGGTATTGTTGAGCAACCAAAATTGCATGGTCGATGTCGATTTTTTCTTTAAGCAGAGAATCTATGATTCCAGCAAAAAATGCATCACCAGCTCCGACAAACGTAATTGGATCTGTTTCTAAAGTGGGTACATTAAATGTTAAATTCTCTTCGTAGTTGTCATATATCACCTTTTGAGCCGTATGTAAGATTTTTTGAGCAAAGGTAAACTGTGAAAAATGGGGCTTCTCCTCCTCGTTGTACAATAATATACTCTTTTTGTCTGATTTGAGGGATAGTTTTCCTAGATATTGGAGGAGAGTATCCAATTTTTTTGTATTCGGTTGGTGGAAGTACTTGCCTGGTTCAATTAGCAGAGTTTGCCTAACTTCGTCAACGCTTTTTGCTAGTCCGAGCACATCATCAGACTCATGGATTTCACTGGCTGAAAAACCGCCTGAAGCAAGTAACTGACAGGCTACCCATTCGTGTGAATTCTCATTCAATCCCCAATTGATCATCGTGCCAACTGGTGAATTGACCCATAAATCATGTACCTCTTGTGTCCACTCGTCCATTCCAAGCCTAGTTGTGGCTTGATTAAATTGGACATCACCCTCTTTCCAGGTCAGAGCAACAGTAATGTTGATTTCTTCAGAAATAGAAAATGATTTGGTAATATTACGGTCAGCTAACAATCGTTTAAATTCCTCATTAATGGGAACTACTAGAATATGATCCAAACCTAGTTTTCCTAGTACTGCACAAATATTGACACCATTACCACCCGCAATTTTAGTTATTGTGGAAAACCGATTGTGAAATCCTGGTTTAGGGAGGTGTTCCAACAGATTTCCATGTTTGTTTTCAACACGAACTAAGATGTCTATAAATGAAGGATCAAAGCCAATTGCAAGCATACACCGAGTTTACCAGCCATTTTTGTTGATTAAGGATTTTAAGAGATTGGATGCGTCACCCTCCACTGGATCCCCATGACCGACTATTGCGGTAGAAAAATTGAAATTGGCTAATTTTTTGATCGATTGACGATGTTGGACTGGATCGTTGTTATAGTTATCTGGCATGTGATTCAGCCCATCTGGATCATTTCTAAATGAATCTCCAGCAATGAGAAGATCGGCTTCTTGGTCCAACAATGCAATATTGCCCTCTGTATGACCTGGTGTGTGTATCACCAAAAATCCTTCATAAATCTGGCTGTCTGTAAGACGATCATCAATGGCACCGATTACATCGGCATCAAGTTCATGACAGGCAACTTTAGCATCAACAAGAGTTTTCATTTTCTTTAATCCAGCTATGTGATCCATGTGGCGATGCGTGAGGATAATATTTTGAACATCTGTAGGCTTGTATCCAGTAATTTGCATCTCTGCCAAGAGTCTCGTTGCGTCTTCCTCAATTCCGGTATCAAACAGGATTAACCTAGTGTTTGAAAGTATTGCAGAATGGCCGTGGGTGTCCAGTACATATACATCTGTTCCTATTTTTTGCATATTTAATGATAATTTGTTAATTATGTCTAAAATTAATTGGTGAAAAAGTGATTCAAAGCAAGGATCTCAAATTTTCTTCAAGATGGTCATCTAATTCAATCTGAAACTGCTCTGAACTTACCATATTCCGCACTGATATTTGTTTTGTTTCAACATCTTTTGGAGAATCTTCAAAATGTATAGTCTTCCCAACAGATGAGGACATTTTTCCCTCACCTTTTAAACTAGGAAGAAATAGATTATAAGTAGAAGCTATTGGTATAAAAATGTGGTCCTTAAATCTATTCCCCATATTTCTAGCAAGTCTTACATGAGGATCTTGGTCTATCCCCACAGGAATCACAACAGAAATTTTTCCTTCAAATTCTGGCAATTGGGGGTGGTACATGTCTGCAGCCTGCAAAAGAGAAGCGTTCATCTTTCCAGGAGTAATTTCACCATAAACACCTCTAAATTCATTAAATGTTGCGTATCTTGAAAAATTTGAAGCTAAGCGATAATAGGCATTTGATTTTTTTGAATCTTTACTCCTTTCACTTTGAAAATAGAACTCACAATTTTTTGGTTTTAAACCTAAAGCAATATAATTTAAAAGATATTGTTCAATTGCAATTTCTCTTAATTCTTTTAATGATTTTTGTCTTGCATTATATGCTTCTAAATCTGCAACAGCAACATAAACTTTAGCCCC
>JACZSS010000491.1 GCA_022574115.1 Candidatus Heimdallarchaeota archaeon
AAATTATATAAAATTGATCGAGTCCTAGTTCAATTTTTCTTATTGATTCATCAGATTTGATTGGTCGAGATGGGGTTAGAGAAATAATTTCCTCAAGAATGGAATTAATACCAATAATCGCTCCAGATGTCAAAATTGCCTTATTGCGATCTGAAGACAGTATCAATTGGGGTATTCCCGATTCGTTTGCAACAATGACTTGATTCAAAACTGAATTATCATACAATCCGGTGAAAGGATATCTAAGAAGTATGACAAAAAAAATCAAAAACCCAATATCTGCCACTAAAAATCGTAAAGCTTGTGGTAGTGAAAGTTCTGTAAGTATGGGTTCTAGCGCATTGGAAAATATGGCTAATAAAATGGCAAAGAGCATTAAGAGTAATGGATTTTGATTTACTCCTGCTTTGGCATAAGTTTTTATTAATGGTATGATCAATTCCATAAAATTTACCAGAAGTATACTTAATGAAAATATTGACCAAAAGGTTTTGTTTTCCACAGTTGTGATCCATCCTTCCTGATCACTATAGGCAACTGTAATCCAATCTTCTCTTAATGTAAATATTGTTGCTGTAGTTGCAGCGATGCCAGAATATACAGTTAATCGCCAATTAACATGCTCATATCTTAGATTTGAATAGCCAAAAATAAATGCGTAGACAAAAATGATGCCGCTATATACAAGAATTAACCATAAAATTCTTACTTGTTTAAAGCTAAGCGAGTCTTCAGGAATAAAATTGAATATTAAATGAAAAACGTTCCAGATAAATACTGCAACACTTGATATAATAAAAAATATTGATGTGTTTAGTCGATAATCTCTGTAAATGTTAAAAGTAACAAATATTGAAAATAAACTTACCAGTACCCCAAATACATTAATAGCGATGATTTCGCTTCCAACCAAAGGATCAACTCGTTTGTCTCCGTCCCTAGATTAAAAATAATACATTTTGTTTAAAAATTTGTTGAATGATCTCTAATTGTTGATTCAGGAAGCGTTCATTTTTGATTTTTTTAATACTTTTGTAACCGTATCCTCGACGTTTCGTCCATCATTGAGAGAGATAAATTGTATGTTTAACAACCAATTTTAAAGATAAAAGGGTAATATTTAGTAATTTTGGATTTAGGTTTCTATATGTCAGTGGATATCTAGTTGAATTCTCGTCGGCGGTAATACCAACCACCCAGGATCAACATTAACAAAGTAAATACTGCAGCAAACTGATAAGCCCAAGTAAACGTAAAATTACTTGCTGGATTGATACCGTATGACTGAACATCAAAATTTGTGAACATGGAATCTGCGATCATTAAAGTAACGTTTTTGGGTATATATCTACTGTCTGCTAAGAACAAAAACGGAAGAAAGAATTGCTCTACAACTGCAAACATGATACCATAGGTAAATCCCGATTTCTTAGTGGATGTTACCAACAAATACAGTCCACTATATACGATGCTTGCAAAAAAGACAAATAAAGTGGTTTTAACGAGGATACCAATGTTGTCTATAATCTCCAATGGCTTATCAAAAAGATTGAAGAACAGAAAATAGACTAGCGCAATCAACAGGGTGGTCGAGAATACACCCACATTTGTCGCAATTACTCTGGAAAACCAATAAGTCTCTCTCCTGATTGGTCTGACCAGATATAAATCTGTAATGTGATCAGAAATCTCATCCGAAGATAATGGTAAGACTATTAGAAGCACCCCAAAGGCAAAAATCCAAATATAAACAAATCCCAAAAAAAAGCTGATAAATGCTTCTTCTGCAGATTCTTCTCCAATCAGGGGATCTCCCACTAATACAACTATAATAAGAGGTAAAAAAGCAATAATCAGATAAATTAACCATTTTTTCGAGTTCAGTATTGTTTTGATTCCAATTACAGTGCTCACTTTAAGTAATATGAGCTCTGAAATTTTATGATCGTTAAATTCTATTGTTTCGTCTGCTGTAACTGCGTTTTCACTCATCTCTATCACCCTATTGTTAGTACCTTGAAGAGGTTTTCAAGTCCTTCATCTGTCCCTCTCAAATCAGAGATTTCAATACCATTATCAACTACAATATCTGTTAGTAATGAATAGAATCGGTTTGGATCTAAAGTTAAAATTATCATCTGGTCTTCTCCAAAATAATTTTTGCTAAATTTTATTGAAGATAATACTCTGTCTGAACTTTGTGAAATGAGTAAATTTGCCAATGATTTTGTTTTTTCCGAGGTTATTAGAATTTCATGAGGTTGATCTTGTATCATTTCCCGTATCCGGATTGGTGTGCCTTGAGCTATAGTTCTCCCCTTGTACATCAATACTATTTTATCGGCCAGACGATCGACTTCAAACAAAATATGCGAGGAAATCAAAAAGGTGGTACCATTCTCTTGACGGTATTGTTCTATTAATTGAAACATCTTTCTCCTGATAAGCGGGTCCAATCCGTTAAATGGCTCATCGCCGATCACAAATTTTGGTTTATGAAGCAAGGCTTGGGCAATCTTCATTCTTTGTTTCATTCCTTTACTATATTGCCTAATCCGTTTATCTGCGACATGCTCCAGTTCTACTTCCTGTAACACTTCAGTGGCTCTTCTTTTGGCAACCTCATAAGGTAGATTAAATTGAGCTAAGGCTTTTAAATAATCGTAACCCCTTAACCAGGATGGAAAAGCATTTTCTTCGGGAATATATCCAATCAATTGCTTAATCTTTGGAGTTATGAATGGATCAACTCCGAATAAACTGACCTTACCTTGTTGGGGTTTAATTAGTCCCAGCAGCATTTTGATTGATGTGGTTTTACCAGAACCATTGGGACCCAAGAAACCAGTTACAGACCCTTCAACCACCGATAATGTACTGTCAGATACAGCCACAACCTCACCAAATGACTTTGACACAGCAACTATTTGGGCAATAATATTGTTTTGTTGACTCATACTATAATTCCTCCGTGGTTAATTTTCTAATTCTGTAAAAGAGGAAGAATCCAAACATGACTAATAATACAAAATACTCAATGTAAACATGCCAATATTCTATCCCCGTGTTATCATCAAGCAACAGGGGGACAGATCGTTGCGGATCAAAGAAATTTCTTGTTAGCGTATAATCACCTATGGCAACAAAAGCTAACAATGTGAAAAATGTAGTGGGGGACAAGAGCAGGAAAAACTCA
>JACZSS010000492.1 GCA_022574115.1 Candidatus Heimdallarchaeota archaeon
CGATTTTTCCAAAACCCATTGCTGTCGATGAGATTGAGCGAAATTAGACCGATAATTACCAATGTACTAACAAATACTGCCAGATAACTAACGTAAAGACTAACCCGATCGTTGATCAAGCTCATTTGTTTTCCAACAACATGCCCGTAAGACAGAACGAGCATCGAGAGTAAGGTTATGAATGAAAATACGTTATTTTCTTGAGTAATTATGTTCTCAACGATCAAGGTGCTAAATATAAGGGTGACAAACGTTACCAGAATTAAATCGTTTACTTCTCTTTTCATGGAAAATCACTTCTTCCTTAATATTGTAGTATAGTCCCCGGACTTTTCGAGTGAGAAGTTCATTATATGAGTTCGATTATTAATCCAATCCTGAAATTGATTATTTCTGTTTTCACTCAATAGATGAGCGGATTCCCCAGGTGATAACACGGCGTGGACTTCAGTCCAAGAAGGTTCAACTTGAGCAACAAATCTCATCGCAGGTCCGTTGTTTTGGCTAAATTCTGGACCTTCTTCAGACCATACAGGAGTTTGCCCCGCGGCATTTAATGTATTTTTTGATCCGTCATTTGACAGCGGACCTTCGTTAAAATTAAGAAGCGGAACAGCCTCTCCAAATACATGTTCGAATGTCACCTTATGCAAGGAACCATATTTCCAATTAGACACTTTAGATCCAAGTTTATCCTCAAGAAAAACAATAGTCTCTTTAAATGCAGCTAAGACAATATCAGACCTCGTTTCGATTGTTGTCTCAGTCGAGACATCATCAAACCATTCAGATGTTGAGTCTTCTAACAATTTGGGCAGAACATATCTTGCAATCGTATCGTATCGATCGTAGAATTTATCGTCCTCAGCATCAAGTTCATCTTTAATTGTGAGTTCTTCCAAATAAATTCGGAATGCTCCAAAGATTATCGCTCCAGCTGAATCTTTTTCCATTCGAAATCCTCCTTTACCCGGGTCCGTAGATGCCCAGTCTACCAGTATGTCAAGCGCTTCTTCTGCTTTGGAATTTTGCAACAAATTTCGGTTGTTGATTAGGTCAATCAATGAATTTTCGAGTAGAGCTACAGCATACAGATTTTTTACATCACCTTGAAGCTCCAACATACCCTCCACGGTCACGCTGTTATTAGCAGAGAGCACCTCTCCAATGCGATCTGCGCGATACGATGGAGCGAATAAGGAACTGATGTAAAAATCATCGCTTTTATCGACCTTTTCATTTGCTGTAAAGAAAAATTCTGCCGATTCGTTACGATACAGTCTACTATATTTAATCATCCCGTTCCACCCGAAATTGGAGTCGCTACCGTTTTGAGGTATCACGCCACTTCCCGGTGTGATCCGATCAGGGATTAATCCGGCAAATTGGTATCCAATATCTCCATCAATGGTTGCAAAGACAAAATTATGAGCCGGGACACTGAAAAACTCTAAAGCATCAACTATGTCTCCACTGTTCTGAGCTCGCATTAAGCCAAAAAAGGCATCGAATATGCGGTCTCGTTCGTGATTTTCGTTGAGAACCCATCGCATAGCATATTGAGCGTCATCTGCTAATTCAAACAAATCATTATTAAGGATGGGTCCGTATCGTGTCTGTTTAATCTCAAATATTTCAGATGGTTCCCCCTTAATGTTTATTACTTCTTCGACAATTTCAAACCTTACCCAATCATTATCAAGATAATAGAATTCACCGTCGGAGGTATTCATCGTTTCAAAATAGAATAAATCTATAGCATCTGCAATTGTCGCAGTTAATCCCCAAGCTACCTTGTCATTGTGACCAATAATTATCCCTGGAGCACCTGGTAATGCAAACCCTGCGATGTGCAATCCGGTTTCCTGAGAGCTCAAATGCATTTCCCAGAATATACCTGGTGTACTCAGTCCGAGGTGAGGGTCATTGGAAAGGATTGGAAAGTTGCCCTTTGCACGAGGTGCAGAGATGACCCATTGATTGGATCCTGATTCAGCACCTACAGCATCCTGATGGAATGGAACTGTTGAATGTGTAGACAATAGAGGAAACATACTTGGATCTTGAGCTAAGAAATAATTTTCCGCATCTAGATTATGGATTGGAAAAATCTCAAGTGTTCTTTCTACACCTAATACTTTTGCTAGGTCGGTTCTGAGGAGTTCTCGAGAAAGTCCGCTAAAAGATAGATCATATGCAAGTGCGCTTCTAATTGCTGCTACATCTTGACGTGTCCATGGTGTCGGTTCAGCCTCTATTAATTGAAACTCGAGAGGAAGATTTTCTTTATGTAGCTCAATAAACTTGTTTACACCGGCAATATAAGCATCGAAAATTGCTAAGTTCTCATCTGATGTTCTAGTTAAGGTTTCAATTGCAGCTTGATGCATCCCAAGATTTCGTAAAAATTTCGAGGCGTTAACTAAATCAGGACCCAACAGCCGGGCGAGGTCAGCATTTCCTAGTGCCTTAAAGAACTCCATTTGGAAGAGACGGTCCCTGGCTTGCTCATATCCCTGGGCAAAAAACGCATCATGATCAGTTTTTGCAATAATGGTTGGAACTCCTAAAGCATCACGATAAATTTCCACGTCATCATCTAGTTCGTCAAAGGACAAGTCATTTATCTTATAGTCCGAAGTAGATTTAATACCAGAGTAGAGACCCAATGGAAGAGCTAGAAGAATAGACATAAAGAGTATTAGCACAATTTTAAGGATCCAATGCATATAATCTCTTGAAATAA
>JACZSS010000493.1 GCA_022574115.1 Candidatus Heimdallarchaeota archaeon
TAGATTTTCATTCGCTTTAAACGCATTTGCAACCGCTAAAAATAATGCTGGTCGAAGCTTTTTACCTCCCAGAGAATAATAATAAGTTACGATTTCGGTGATATCAGGTGTTAAAGAGCTAGCAAATAACTGCATTTCAGCGTCAAGCATTTCCCTAATGAATGATTGTAACGTAACCATTTTAGAGGCAGCTAATTTTATATCTATCACACCCACGTCCGAAAACTAATCTAAACTCATTTTCAGTGAGTTTTTAGAATTATAATACTCTTAGAAGATTCGATCAAATATATAAACCGGATAAATTCAACTTGAGAGCATTTGACTTTCAAAAAAATTTGAGTGCAATTTATTGTTTGAATAAAATATCGCTCATTCGATTGGAAGTATCCATCCGTGCCTATCTTCAATAGAACCGTATTGAATTCCGAGCAGTTCATCATACAATCGTTGGGTCACGTCACCAATCTTATTATCGTTTATGACTAAATTCTCTTCGTGATACCCGAGAACTCCAACTGGGGCTATACTAGCAGCTGTTCCAATTCCAAATACTTCAGTAAGATTGCCAGTTTTAATGCCTTCGATAATTGTATCAATAGATAACGCCACCTCTTTGGTTTTAATTCCCAAGTCATCACACAATTGGAGAACTGATTTGCGGGTGATGCCTGGAAGGATCGAGCCGCCTAGTGGGGCAGTATAAACGACATCATCAAGCACAAATGCGATATTCATGGCACCGACTTCCTCGACGTACTGATGCTCATGAGCATCTAACCATAGAACTTGTGAATATCCTTCTTCTTGAGCAATTTTTGCTGCATACAAAGAAGCTGCATAATTTCCACCTGCTTTGACCGCTCCAGTGCCTCCTACTACTGCCCTTACGTATTTATCTTCAACTTTTATTTTAGTCGGGGCAAATCCTTCGGCAAAATATGGTCCTGAGGGAGATAAAATGGTGAAGAAATAGTATTCGGTGCTTGCGTGAACTCCTAAAGCGGGTTCTGTAGCTATCATGCACGGACGAATATAGAGAGCTGTCCCACGTTTTTTTGGTATCCAATCTTTTTCCATTTCTACTAATCTACGGATTGATTCCTCAAAATACCCTTCCTCCAAAGTTGGCATTACCATTCTTTCAGCTGATTTTTTGAACCGCTTTGCATTTTCATCAAGGCGAAAAATCACTTTCTTTCCGCTTTCTTGTGTGAAAGCCTTCTGGCCTTCGAATATTTCCTGTCCATAATGAAAGACTATTGTTTCAGGTGGTAGACTGAAATTTTGATGTTTGATAATTCGGCCAGTCTGCCATTCACTGTTCTTATATTCCCTGAGAAGCATTCGATCAGTAAAAGTGGCGCCAAAACGTAATTCGTCATCGTTTGGTTTAACCTTGAATTGATCGATTTCATCTATTTCCAGATTGATATGTGGTCTTTGAATCATTTCCATCCTTCTCTTCCTCTTGTAGCCCTTTTATTTTAATGAAACATAAAGGTTACTTGTCCGTCTATGCAAAACTGATCGATCGTTTTTCACTGAATAGGTCGTTAATTGCATATATTATCCCATTATTTGACGAACTATCGAATAATTTCCAACGAAATCGTCGATCGATTGACGAAAATCCAACGAAATTCATCCTTCTGATTGCGAATATCGTACCACGTGATCCGTTTTTGCTAGCTTTAATATGCGTAATCTACTAAAATCATTTCGTTGGTCCAATATCTTGCCTTCAGAACGGAGTATCCCGAATTGTTCTCGTAAGCAACCCCTTTACTATTTTTATTTTAATTATACGATGGACCATTAATTAGAATAATGCTCAATTTTGCAATGAAGAATGTGATGTTTAGATATTCATCCTACTTCCGGCTCGATAGTTGATATTTTCTACAATCATATCGAACATCTGATTGACGTTGAATCCTGTTTTGGCACTGGTTTCGATGTAGGGTACGTCAAGTTTAGACCAATCAGATAAGTCTTTGGCATATTCTTCGCCCTGTTCTTGGGAAATGTGGGTTAAGTCACCTCCTTTAAGGTCCACTTTATTAGCGACTAAGGCTAGAGGAATCGTATCATCCTTCGTTATGTTGTTCAGGAGCTCTCTTATCCAGTCTGGGATGTTGTAAAATGTATCGGGCCTGGTGATGTCGTAGGTTAGAATTGCACCCTTCGTGCCCATGTAATAAGCCTCCCTCACAGCAGAGAAGCGGGGTTGACCCGCCAAATCCCAGATCTGTATTATTTCATTTCCAGCATCATCGATCCGCTTGATGGCGAAATCTGCTCCGATAGTTGCCATATACGATGATTCGAACCCCTCCCCCAAATACCGCTTACGTAGGGAAGTCTTTCCTACCCCTCCATCGCCTAATAGAACTACTTTGTATACAGTCCTATTTGGATTAAATTGAGAATATACCATTTGCGTCCCTCTTACTCTCTAGCGAGAACTGTTTTTTATTGCTTATTTTCTTTGCTCATTTTATTATGCATTTCTGATATATTACCGTAAATATATGCTTTATAGATCTAGTCATCTGAAGAAAAATTCAGTGCTCGGCCGCATTCCTCACAGTATGCCAAACCAGGTATGAGGAATTCATTGCAGTCAGGGCATCTTTTTGTAATGGTGATCGGAACCGCTAGAGTATTTCGTTTGATATTTTCTTCCTGTTCTTGATATCTGTCCAAAAAATCACCTGTGTCGGCTTTGCTTCTTCGATACTGAAATAACCGTTCGCGATTAATGAGATAGAGGTTTAGTATTAGGAAAAATATCCCAGCCCATATTCCAAACATACCAGCCAAGAGCCATGCACTGAATAGTAAGACAATAGTAATTGCAGCTATGATAACGATTCGAGAACTGATTTCCACAAATTACTATATTTGATATCGAATTTAATAATTCGGTAATGGAGTAATTCGATAGGAGATTTGGAACAAATTATTTTTTCGAGGAGAAAAAATAGCGAAGATACCCAACTAATTTACGTGTGACTTACAATAATTGTTTTTAATTTATATACTCGTGATTGGTAATGAGTGAAAATGCTGACTATTCATCCAATTTCGGCGGTAAATTTTTGAGATTACCTAAAAAAGTCTGTGATCGAATAAAGACTCATACAGTTATAATTGGTTTCTCTGGTTTTGGAAACGTTGGA
>JACZSS010000019.1 GCA_022574115.1 Candidatus Heimdallarchaeota archaeon
AAAAAAAAAAATGACAAACAAAGAAGACAAAGTTGAAGAAGCTAAAGAAAGGCTGAAGATGAATGAGGAATTTGATAATCATAAAGAGACAGCAATGCAAAAGATAGGTAAGGCATTCAAACAATATGATGATCAGGAATTCGCAAAGGAATTGAAATGAGGAGAGACTGAATTATGATTGATTTGAGACATTTATTTCATAGAATTATATTCAAGAACAGTTACAAGAATAGACATAATTGTTTCAAATGTCATGGTAGAGCTTGGGATAGTTGGAATAAAAAGGAGAGACTGAATTAAATGGTTGAAATACATACAGATGACATAAAGGTAACTTTTTGCAAAAAGTGTAAGCAACTATTAGAATAAAGATGGTCTTTCCGTGTGTTCGAGATTTAGTACAAGCCAATTTATTTGTAGCTTTATCAATTTAAATTAATTAATCTAAAAAATCTTTAAGACAGTTTCAAAATTTAATTCATTTACAATGAAAATAATAATGACTCTTCACCAGAAGAATCAACTCTACCGCACATCGTCCGTACTTGATCTGATTGGTTTTACTTGGTTAGCTACAATTTTCTTCTTCTCGTCTCAAGCCAATAATCGGTTACTTTCAATTGTATTAAACACAATACAAATTTTTATGTCCTTTTTTATGATTAGCATATCAAAGACTCTTCACTTTATAGCTGATTTTACTGAAGAAGAAAGAGAAATGATTGCTAAATAATGAAAAATAACAGCGGGGCGAACGCAGATAGTCGGAGTTATCCGAAAATAATATTTGATGGAACTTGTGGATATTGAACTTCGTATACTTCATTATAAATTTTCTTGGTAATAAATTAGTCTAGGAAGAATACATTTACCTTACATACTAAATTCTTGGTTAAATGAATTCTTTAAGATTTATGCACCAGCACGTGTTGAATTTTTAATTCGATCAATCAACAACTTAATCAGATGATTTTATGACAATACTACAAGTAAAAGGTTTAGAAAAAGAATTAGGAGAATGAAAAATGAATTCAAACAAAATGACCGCACGAACTGTGGGAGTATTATTTATCACTGCGACAGTTGCAGGCATATTAGGTGTTGTTCTTTTGGATACTATTCTAGATGATTCAGATTATTTAATTACTGTTTCTGAAAATGAAAATCAAGTGTTGATAGGAGTGCTCTTTGAGTTAATTTCGGCTGTTGCAGTTGCTGGTACTGCAATTACCTTGTTTCCAATCTTTAAAAAGCATAATGAAACTTTAGCTCTTGGGTATGTTGGTGGCAGGATTCTTGAAGCCGTTACCATTATTGTTGGTTTAATCAGCGCATTATTGCTGTTAACATTAAGTCAGGAATTTGTAAAAGCAGGAGCTCCGGATTCCCATTTTCAAACATTAGGTACCTTATTCGTCGCAACTCGTGATTGGACCAACTTGATTGGGCCTAATATCCTTCTTAGCCTAAATGCTCTGATTTTGAGTTATTTGTTGTATCAATTAAAACTCGTTCCTCGATTTATATCAGTCTGGGGTCTTATTGCAGCCCCAGCTGTTTTAGCAGCTGGGTTGTTAATTATGTTCGGCCTTATTGGACGTTTTTCGACAGTTGCGGGCTTGTTAGTTCTTCCAATAGCTTTGTTTGAGATGGTTCTAGCGGTATGGCTGATAGTTAAAGGATTCAATTCATCTGCAATTGTTTCCGAGTCAGTAAAAACAGATGTATAATCGATAAAATGAGCACATCCAAAATAAGAAAAAGGATACCCAAATGATAAATTTATAAAATTTTGCAATTCGACGACTAATTTTTTAATCAGATCAGAAAATTCGACATCGGGGCATCCTTAAGTTACATATACAATTTAGATGATGAGGAACATTATCTGTAGTATTTACTAAGAAGTCAGAGTTGTATTATATTACTTTCAGATATCTGTCAATTTCTTATATGTAACCTACCTAAATATAACTCATGAGTGGATTTGGCTTTCATCCTCTTCGATCTCTAAAGTGCAAAAATTGTGATACAAAATTACAAAGAGTTTACGAACGGGTGCATATAAACCGGAAGACAAAGTTCAGGCATGTGTTGGGAGAGTACAGATGTCCAAATTGTCGGGCATATTATTCTAGAGTTAAGGATGTTGAACAAAATTATTACCAAAAAGGAGACATAAATGACCCATACTATCCATAAACGAGAGTTCAATGAGAAAGAGCAAATGCAAGATTTTTTATAGATGAATGCTTAACTTTCATTAAAGATGGCAACCGCAAAAATTGAAACATTGTTAAATGGGATTTCTTGGGATAATTCAGTGTCCTACGGTAACATAACCTATGTGCCCATAGTCGGTAAAATGCCAGGATCTATCAAAGATCTTGATCTACAGCTTGCAGACGAAGATGTTCAGGGGATGCAAATTTCGGAACTTGAAGTTGAGGATGTTAATCATGTAAATATTGAATCTGAATATGATGGTAATTTACTAGTTTTATCAGGATTAGTACTTCAAGGAGGCCGGCAAACAAGATCTACTCGTCGACCATTCCTTATCAAGAAAGGAACAAAGCGAACAATACCCGTAAATTGCATAGAGAGGGGGAGATGGGCATATACCGATGATAAAATTATTGATCATGATAATGTAAAAAATTTTGCATTTACATCAAAAATGATGTCGAGAAAGGTTAGATCAACTCTGTATCAATCAGGTTATTCCCAAAGTAGTACCTGGAATTCGATTAGTCAATATCAAAGTGAAAACGCAATAGATGCAGATTTAGCATCAACGGAAAGTTTTGAGGATATCGAAATAGAAATCAAAAAGAAATCCGGTCAAAAAATCTCCAAAATCAAAGACATCCTTGCTCCAGCATTTATGCAAAAAGAACAACGCGGTATATTCGTTTTGGAAGATGGAAAGCCTCATTCACTCGAGGTATTTACAGATGTTAATCTTTGGAAAAAAATTTATTTACAGATACTCGATTCAGATGCACTTCAGCTTTTAAATACTAAAGAGAATGGAAAAAATGTGTTGCAACCGATTAATCTTGCAAAGATTCAGACTAAGGAAGCAGAGGGCTTAGCCGATGAGAAATCTTATGCGGTCAAAGTAGGTGAAATGGTTGGATGGGCGATTGGATTAGCTGATGAATTCATACATCTTAGTGTATTTGTGGAAAATAAAGAAGCACAGGATAATCAGATGCAAATGCAAATGCAGAACCAAGAGTTTACTGAATCTGCTGTTCAGGAAATCTTATTTGACGAATAGATGAATAATCCTTGTTTGGGACTGATTTTATAAGAATCTATGGAGGACAAATAATCAATAGCCTGCTGAAACTGCTAGTCGATATGATTAGGTGTAATTGTATATACAATTTTGATCAGGATCTGATTTAAGATCGGTGGCGTAAATAGAGCAATTATTGCTGTACACCATCAAAACGTTGAGAATAACTTGGGCGTTGGGGACTGAACAAGTTGATTTTCACAAATTAGAATAGAATCAGTTTATGGGAAAAAACCAATTAACCAGCAAACTTATAACTATTATTCACGTATATAATAGTATGAAATTGAGCTGCTCTGCTAAGTATTTACTTAGTATGTTAATTTTTTTCATTGTATTATCAATCTTCTCTTCCCCAGTAATGGGAAATTCGACAAATTATAACAGAAACAAAGAGGTTACAATAAAAGAAAAAATTGTAGATCACACTTTATCCCCAAGCGCCTTAACTCCTACACAAGAATATAAAAATTCCGATCCCATTCATATAGATGGAAATGAAGAGTTAATGTCATATGGGTTTGAAGGTGATGGGAGTCGTGAGAATCCGTTTCTGATTGAAGGATTTTCAATCTCTACTTACAGTGACGATAAAATCCGGCTAGTAAATACTCGGCTGCATATTCTTATCAAGAATAATTATGTTGATGGTTTGCATGGCACTGAAGGTTTCGGGGTTATATTAGATAATTCTAGTAATGTAATAATCAGAAACAATATTATTACAAGATCAGCTCAGGATGGGATTGTACTGTATTTTTCTTCAAACAACAAAGTAATTGAAAACCAAATACTGGAAAATGCATGGAATGGAATTAGGATCGAAGCTTTCTCGGATAACAATTTGGTTGAGCGAAACTTCATTTCCGATTCTGGTGGTGGTATAAATATTTTAGATACATCAAACAAAAATATCGTACAATCTAATACTATTACAGGTATTCAAGGTAATGGAATCTCTTTAGGCAGAGATTCGCCAGATTTTAACGTTCCAAACAGTTATAACATAATCAGTGGAAATGCGATCTCTAATGGCGGTGCCGATGGTATAGCTCTGGCAATATCTGACTATACCCAAATAACCAACAATACAATCAACAATAATCAAGGAATTGGGATAGTAATGTTTGGCGCTCGTTTTACAACGATTTCTCGCAATGATATCTTTGCAAATGTTGGCGCAATTCAATCACACCAGGATGACGACACTGGGTTATTTTCTGAATACAATTTTATTGATCACAACAATATCACTGCTGAGAGAAATGAAGGGATGTGGCACGGATTCTCGAAGCATTACGTCATAACAAACAATCGAATTATAGGAAACGAATTGGATGGAATTACTCTTTTTAACTGCGAGAATTTCACCATTTCTGGAAATCATTTTATTGAAAATTTTAGCTTCGGATTATCGATCCAAGCTGGATCTAATCACAACATTACTTGGAATTATTTCGTAGATAACAATGGCCTACCTCAATTATCAATTGATCCATTAACTCCGAGTATTGAAATTAGTTACAATTATTGGAGTGATTTTACAGGACAAGACGCAGATGCAGATGGAATATTTGATACTGCTTTTGGTAATGATAATTTTCCCCTTGCCTCCTTAGAAATTGTCAATCCAATACATGAAATTTCTAAGATTAATTTTCTCTTGGTTCCTGAAAATATATTTGATAGATTTGAAATTCTCGTTTGGAAGATACCAATTGATAGCCAAGGACATAGATTTCAATTTAGTCTATATTATTCTGAGGATCAAGGAGTAACTTGGAATATTCTCGAGATAAGTCAAAATAGCCATTATATTTGGGATGCCAACTCATTTTATCATAAGGACTATGTGGTTAAAGTGGTAGCAACAGCATCAAATGGACTTTCCATCGAAAGTGATTATCGTATTATTGAAAATCGAAAACGAGTTCTATTCACATTTGAAGCTTTAATTGACGGTAAAGATGAGTTGATTCTTCAAGGTGAACAAATTTGGTATCATCATTATTATGCCCAACTCCCTGGCAAGTTCAACGAAGAAAACGTTTCAACTGTTATCGACAATCATGAATGGTTTCCAGAATTCCCCATGGGTGAAGATGAAGGAGACTCAACCACTGTCGGTGAGTTAATCAAGTTAGACAAAATGAGAGTCGAATTTATAATTGAAAATATAAAAATTCAAGATTATGATCCGAATGAAGATCCCGGGGTACAAAGAAGCTCAAATTTAGTTTATATTAGTCAACAACCCTTGGAAGAGAATGATTTTACTCTAAAAGTGATGCTTGACGATGAAGGTCCAAATGGTGCAGCTTGGTATGCCTTTTCAGTTGTCTATACTCTCGAGCGATTTAGCCAATACTCAGAAAACATAATTTCTGACGGTATATCGGTAAGTTCTGAAGTGATAATAACTTCGATTGAAATTACTTCAGATGCTTTTACCTATGATTATCTAACCTCGACTTTTGAAGATGATGATCCAATTGATTTAGGCATAATAATTGGTTTGATTGTTCTTGGAATTGGGGTATTTGGATTTGTTAAATTTGCGAACAGATTTTCACATCCTAAGCAAATCGTAAAACCATCAATACGAACCCATGTGGACAAAGATAGCGTTACCTCACCATTGGATAAAACGGAATTATCTATGCAGCCTTTATTTTGCGGGACGTGTGGTACCAAAAGTGAGCTTGATTCGCTCTTTTGTGGTAATTGTGGTGTTAAATTTGATCTTTGATGTCTGAAACAGATCGATCTAAATCTTGATTTTTTTAGGTTAATTTTTGGTTAATTTATAGATAGTTTATCGATATTTAACTAGTAGTTATACGGCAAGATTCATTGACTGTTCCGACATTTACTCGAAAAATTTAAATAAATAAGTAATATCCACTGTTTGTCTGTGCAAGTAACAAATCAATGAGGCTACCGAATTAGCTAACCTTACTAGATCTAATTACGCACAAGAGGATTATAATGAAATTAAATCGAAAAATATACGGTTTCACAACCGCACTAATTATTGCGATAATGATGATATCTTCAGTCTTCTCAAGTGGTGAAGCAAAAGTTAATCTACCGGTAAGGCTTGAAGGAACATTAAACGGTGCAGAATATCTCATACGAGTACCTGAGAATTGGGGAGGGACGTTACTGGTTTTTGCACATGGTTATGGACAGCCTAGTTCTGCTCAAGCAGCTCCGGGTGGTACAGCAATGGAAGACTTTTTGCTTTCACAGGGATATGCTTTGGCTGGTTCAAGATATCAGGCTGATGGTTGGGCAATAAAAGAGGGGATAATAGATACCCTCTCATTGACTAATTTCTTTGGGGCAAAAGTTGGTACTCCGGACCAAGTTATTTTATGGGGATTCTCAATGGGATCTGTTATTGCATTTGAGAGTGCTGAACGATATTCGGATATCTACGACGGTGTCATCTCAGCTTGCGCGCTTGGTGCAGGAACAGTTAGAACCTGGGATAGTGCCTTTACTCTTGCATTAGCCTATGATGTTGCGTTTGGATGGCCAGAGGATTGGGGGACGTCTGACAATGTGCGTAATGACTTGGTATTCAATTCTGACGTCTTTCCTGTGTTATTTAATCAGGTAATAGCCTCAAGTAATTTTGGATTTTTTGAATTTATGCGTATGGTGAGTGGGATTCCATTTGATGGATTTTACTCAGGAGCAAACTTTTTGTTTACAGATATGTTCTTTCTAACAGAAGCACGTGGAGAACTAGAAAGTAGAGCTGGTGGACCAATTGTCGAGAACATCGGACATACATATACGCTAACCGAATCAGATCTGGCATATTTAGCAGCACTCGGTGTGGATGCTGGATCACTTCTACAAGCGATGAACGCTCGCACTAATATTGTTGCTCCTAAGAATGCCCGTAATTACGTGAAGCACTATGCAGAGTATACTGGAGATATAAAAACTCCAGTGCTCACCATACATACTGTGGGTGATGGATTGGTCGTCGTAAATCAAGAAAATGCTTACAGATCGACTGTTGAGGCAGCAGGCATGGAATCTCTTCTAGTGCAGGTTTACACAGATGCTGTTGGACACTGTGACTTTAACCCGTTACAATTATTGTTTTCAATATCAGCTATGGAATTTTGGCTTGCATCTGGTATTGCTCCAAGTTCAGCTTTTTTCCCAGAAGCATTTGGTTTTTTAAATGACTTTGAACCATCACCGATGCCTTTTTAGTTGATCGATAAGAAAGAAATTGGCAAATATTTGAAAGGAATACAATACAACTATGTCGTGTTTCCAAACTTGGCAACAGATTCTTTATCCACAAAAATGCAGACAATTGAGATGAAGGTTTAAACCAGATTGTCTCTGAATCCCCCAGAATTAAGTAAATTGCAAGAGAAAAATAGGGATTAGCATTAAAGTACTGACCTAGCTTTTTCAACGTCATTTACACCAAGTGCAACACGATTGAAAGAAATAATATAGAATAAATCCAAATTGATACCCGCATTGGCGAGTTTTTGACTAACAGTTGCAAGCGCACTTGGTTTGTTCTCAATTGATACCACCAAAACATCCTTTTCTTCCGCGATTGCAATTCCGGCTTGTTCAAGTACTTCCCGCGCTTTTCCCCCTTCCTTCACCAAAAGATGGAAAATTCCCTTTCCCATCGCCGTAAAGCCACAACCTCCTTCGATATTAATTCCGGCATTTCCTAGGGTTGTTGCAACTTCAGCTAGTGATCCAGGTTTATCCTCAAGCATAATCGTAAAATCTTTCATTTTGTTTTTCCTACTACTTTCTGAATTTATCATTGGCAAATAATAAGTTTTCTGAGAATTATGGCAAGTTTAGATATTAGACCGATATGAACAAGATCAAATTTCCTGTGGCAAACCAACAGTTTAAGCAAATGCTCTTTATCGTTCTTCTATGCAATTTGCTTATTATCTACGCGCTGGGAAAACATATCCAAAAATGATTGAGCTAGCTCGACTGGCTGAGAATCTTGGTTATTATGGGTGTTTTCTCAATGACCATGTGATGGGACTTGGGGCAGATCCTGCGGAAGAGTATTTAGAAGCATGGACCGCAATGACTGGGATTGGTATGCAAACAACCAAACTTCGGGTAGGTCAAATTGTACTGTTCAACAGCTTGCGAAATCCAGCATTTCTAGCCAAATCCATTTCTACATTAGATAATATGACCAATGGACGATATGAATTGATGATTGGTGCCGGATGGAATGAGCCTGAATATTCTGGCTATGATTTGATAGAAGGCGGTCGTGGGATGCCATCTGCAAAAGAACGTGTTGATCGATTCGAAGAATCATTGAAAATTCTTAGAGCTATGTTAGATAATGAAATTACAAATTTTAAGGGGAAGTTTTGGAATTTGAAAAATGCGGTGAATTCTCCCCAACCCCTCCAAAAGGATATGAAAATACACGTTGGCTGCAAGGGACCAAGAATGATGAGTGTGACCGCTGATCTGGCAAACGGTATCAATCTAACAGCTAGAACTGTTCCAGACATTTTAGGTCTAATTGAACGCTTTAGGTCAATCGTAGAAAACAAGGGAAAACACTTGGGATCGTACGAAATCTCTGGATTTGGCGGCGTTTATATAGGCAAAGATGAAGCTTCGGCGAAAAATCTGGCAAAAACAAGAGCGTCCCAGCAGAAAATCAGTCCTAAGGAAGTTCTAAGAGATCAGCTGGTTGGAACAGCTGAACAAGTTACGATGAAATTAGAGAAACTGAAGTCAAACGGGATGCAAAAAATGATTGTCTGGATTGGATTGGACGATTCAATGACCGATCATCCATTGGAGTACTTCAAAGATAACTGTATTAGTAGTTTAGTCTAATTTCTTTTGCCACCTTGGTGTTTCCGACGTTTCCCATCAATTATCAAACTTAACAATACTTTATCCTTATCAAAATCCTTAATCGTTGTTTGGCTTGATTCAATTACCATCAATTATTACAATCCATTGGGTGGTCCTGAGTTGATTTATGATATTATGTCTCTATTCTTCTCGTAAGAATTTTATAATTCCTGATTAACACCAATACTAGTTGTCGTTAATTGAGGTATATGAATCACCATATACTATCAAACAAGATCAGAGAAGCGTTATATTAGCACCTCCAAGTTGTTGTTGTTGTTGCTCATGTTGTTCATCAATTGCAATACCTGAAGTATTGAAAATTCGTAAAGAGTATCAGTTGCTTCGATTGAGTGATCATACATCTGTTGCTCCTTCGAGCTATTTGACTAAGTCTTCATCCCAAACCAATGTCATATATTGCCCTTCGTGCGGTCATTCAATGGATCTTAATCTAAACCCAGAATTTTGTGGTAACTGCGGATTAATGCTTGAGGAAATGAAGAGTGTAGGATCTGAGACACCGCAACAAATAGAAAAGGTGAACGAGGAGCCCGTCGCACAACCTCGTCATTACCAGTCCGTTTTTGAAAAACACGCGAGTATTGGAGTAAGGGAGCTATCACGGGGATTTAAGCGTACTTTGCTTATCGTTTATGCAATTGTGCTTGGAATAGGTTTCATTGCTCGGCTAACAGATAGTTTTGAATTAGTTTTTTTTCTACTAATTGTAGGCGTGGGGACATACTTCGTTTCATTACTTGGGGGTTTAATCCTAGTTATTGTCAATATTGAGGATTACATAAATGAGGGTGAGAATCTACTTATAGCTTTTTTCAAAGGAATATTTTCAAGCGTAGTTCCTTCATTGGTATATTCCGTGATTTGGGTCATTGCCGCGGTGATCGGTTTCTTTATTCTATTTGCACCTGTCGGTGGATTTGATATATAGTAAAAATTTACTTGTCTCATAATTTTCCAATTACTACGGTTGAACCAATTACATGCTCTATTCCATCCGCCTTAATCAACCGACATAAGACATTATCATAATAGTTGCCTAAGACGGTACCTGAAATTTTTCTTTCTATACAACTCAATAATAAATTCTGGCTTGCATGCCCTGCTTCTAGAAGAGCAAAGCGATAACCGCGATCCCCATATTTCTTAGTAATTCTAGGTAAAACTAGACTAAATATTATCATAGTAGAAGCATTGATCCATCTCTCTGGGGTAGTCACTAATTCTTCTATACTTGGCAAATCTGTGTCTAGTTGACTTAAAGAATTCGTAAACAGATTATGATGATATATGCCTGGAGGAAGATGCTTTATTCCCCAATTCAGAATATAAATCTCTAAGGGATGGGTTGCTCCAGCAGAGGGGGTTGTACGATGTTCAAGATCTGTTGTTGGTGAATGTGTATTTTCAAGCAGATAACTTAATTCTTTAAATGTGATAAAATTAGCTAGTGGCTGAAGAGCACTCCTTCTTTTTACAAGCAGAGACCTAAGTTTACTAGATTTTTTAGTTTTTTCAAGTTGAAACTCACGCGTACCGCTGTACTGTAAAGCACTTACTAATTCTTCAGGAGACTGTAGTTTAAACTCGTCATAAGCACTAATTCTTGCTGCTAATAAATGCTGATTGTATTTTGATAATCCACTGTTTGAGTGGAAATCCTCTGCCAAATTAATTTTCGTTGGATTTTCGTCTAAGCGAATGGATGGGGCCATGCGTATACCTCTTTTTCTGATTTTGGTTGTTTAATATCAAATGGAAAAATCTCTTTTAGTTTCCATAATCGTTCACATGTTAAGTGTGGCAGCAAATAATGACCATGCAAAGGCATTAATTGGGGTGACAAAACTCTCACCACTTCCCAACTATGTTGATAGACATCTCGGGTTGTTAGCCGCTTCACAAACAATTCTATGTTTTCTTTTTCCAAATGTGTAATTAGGCTATCAAAGGTCTCAAATTTAACTGATTTATCAGAGGGGAAAGTACACTGTATCGTATCAGAACTTCCTGTCAATTCTCTATCTGGATGGAGGTATTGTAATCCCTCAAGAGGCTGATCTAAGATACTATAAACTCGACAATGATCCTTGAATGAAATCAATCTTGAAAAATCAGGTCCAGGATGCCAGTTTGGTTCCACTCTCATTAAATGGCGGATATATGGTATCGTTTGCATTGCTTCCAAAATAGCCTTTTTTGCTGCTAATATTGGTTCAAGTGATGCTGCTGCACCGACTGCAAAAATGGGTTTTTCGATGGATGGAGCAAATATACTGGCACAATAAATCGCGACGCCAGTATTGTTTTGCAAATCGACTAGCTTAAGTTTCCAGGTTTTGGGAAGCCCTAATTTTTTGGCAAACTTGTATGTCCACGTCTGGTCAACCATTGGTAATGGACTACCAGCCAACCAGCCAAGTGTAAATGCATCTCGCTCTAATATCTCCATGGTTCCTTGCATTATTGCAGATACAGCGTTTCGTTGAGCAGAAAGTCCGGTCGAAAGTGACGGAAAAATTAAATTATCATCTTCTGAATTTTTAGGTGGTAAGTAGATGAGTGATGCGGGAACAAAATTCTTCTTCCCAGTTTGATAATTGATAACGGAGGTCCAAGGAAGCTTCGTCGTTTCGTTAAATGGCTGAAATAAAATCTCCGTGTGAACAGTTTGCCTGAAGATCTGATATTGATTTTCACTATATTTTGGCCAATTGATTATACTGCCTTCTAATCCATTAGCAT
>JACZSS010000494.1 GCA_022574115.1 Candidatus Heimdallarchaeota archaeon
TATAACAGGTGTTCATACTGGCCCTCTACAGATCGCAGGTGATGGTTTTGATCCTCTACCCGCATCAGGGCTAAGGGTGAAAATTGATATGAGCGTCATCTTCACCGTAAAAGACGATCTGATTTATCGTTACTTTCCTCAAATCAATTGGTTTGCAATGTTGGCAGAAACAAACCTCCTGAAGTTCGTAGTAAATGAGAAAAACCAGATACTAGACTATATTGTGTCGATTGAACGAGCTGGCCATTTCAAAAAATAAATCAAATGCTATTTCATTTCAAAACTGACCCGTAAAGGATAAATTCTAGTTCAGCAAATCGTCTTGCAAGCAAGCTAGATCCGCGTCTTTTAGCATCCAGTTTTATTAGTGATTACCAGAAATTCTTCCCGAAATCTCGTCTAATTCGGATATCTAATCCTTCGATCGTTTGTGGTCAAAAACCGATAGTATAAATTCTAAGAAAATGTTGTTCCACCAACATAAGGTCGGTCTTATGTTCAACCTAGCACAGGTGGCAGAGTAGTGATGCAGCAGCCTGCAAACGATGATAAATGGCATCTAGCTGTTAACCGGGGTGCAACTCCCCGTCTGTGCTCCAGTTCTTTTTAACGTCATCATTCCCTATACATCCACTTTTGCTGATATACACTCAGCCCCTGATTGATTGCTTGGTCTAGTCGCTCTTCTTGACCAGATTTTTTCAAGACACCTCGTAACAGTGTCCTCAATTTTTCGGCAGCCTGTAGGATATTCTCTAACCGTATTTTTGGATCTGCAGATGCAAAATCCTTTGCAAATGCTTGCTTCTCTTTTTGCCAAAGAGAGATTGAAATATAGATAAATGATCGTAACATGTTTTTCCATAGTCCAACACTATCATGAAGGATTTCGGCGAACATGTCAATCATTTCCTCCTGTTCCTCAGTTATATCTACTCTACTATATCCTTGGATCGCTTTCTTCATCTTCTCTTCATCGAATTCCAATTTATTTTCGGTTCCAACCATCAAATTTCACAATTAGTCTTTGCTAATAAAGTTTATTTGAGGGAGATATATTTTCAATTGAACGATTAACTAGCGACAGGTCTATTCCGCTTCATCAATCTCGTCGTCAAGCATTCCTGGAATCGTAAAATGGTCAATTTGATCATACAACTGTTTAATCAGCTCGGAAATATCTTCAGAGTCCGAGTCAAAGCTAACGGCATCGGCAAGAATCCTATCTCTCATAATTACCAGCTCATCAAATTCATCATCAGTGATAATTTTATCAGCTAAAACCTCATTAACTGATATTTGGAAGGCCTTGATATTACTTTGAAGGTTTGTCAGAAATTCTTCTTCCTCTTTTGTGATCTTTCCATCCTCTTTCGCCACCATCTCTAAATTCTTGGCAATTTCGTCTAAATTTATTTCCATAAACTAGATTGGAACTAGGAGTTAATGAAATTTTTGAACTTTATCACTCGTATACCGAAATTAAATGACGCTTACCTTGAAGTCAATAAGCTCAAATAGTTGTAATTTAGAATTCGTTTGTGGAGATTTCTGAATCTACACTTTCTTTTGTTATTAAAACAGCACCAAGGCCGAAGAAGCGCCCTAAGGTCTACAGATATGCCACTGTTAATACATCGAAAGAAGATGAAGAAGTTGTGGCAAACCTCTATCTGAAAATTGCAAACCGACCTAAAATTCCGTTAGAAGGCCAAATAAGAACGGAGTTCAAGTTCTACGTGAGTCCACCGAAAAACACTCCTAAATGGAAGCTGCAATATATTGTAAGAGGATACGTCAGGCCCAACAAAAGCCCCGATCTAGACAATTATGTGAAACTAATATTAGACGCCCTCAACGGACTATTATGGCTCGACGATCGCTTTATAATTGAAATTCATTCGGGAAAATATTATACTTTGGATAATCCGAGAACTGAAATTCTGATAAATGAAATCCCACAACCTGTAAGCAAAATTGAAGCAGCCGAATTATTCAAAGACATGACCCCACATAAGAAGGTGAGTGATTTCTTTGAAATTGAGTAGTTGTCACCCCGGAGTTTAAGGGATTTGTGAATTTCTAAGAGAAGGGTTAAATATTATTTTGAAAGAATATGAAATAACAAGACTGGTGATTATTATAGTCCTCAATTAACACAATACCCATCAATAAACATCATAAAAATCAGATAAATTGTGAAATTAATGAAAATGTACATACGATAAAGTACTTTTATCGATACAAAATTTTCTCAATATTGATAAAACGGCAATATTCTGAGAAAGGAGAATTCTAAATGTCAAACTCAGTAAAATTACCTGATAAAAGTTACAAGGTAACCGCCAATGAAAAAGAAATCTTCGATCTATGGCAGGAAGAACGGCTTTACGACTTCGATCCTGACAATCTTGACCCAGCTCAAGAGATATTTACAATTGATACACCACCCCCTTATACGAATTCACAATGGCATCTAGGTAATACTATCCATTATCTCATGATTGACATGATAGCTAGAATTCAGAGAATGAAGGGTTACAAGGTCCATTTTCCAATGGGATTGGATCGCAACGGTTTACCAATCGAAATTTCTGCGGAAAAGAAATTCAAAGTGAGCATGCACAAAATGCCAAGACAAGAATTCTTAGATCTATGTCAAGAAATTCTAGATGAGATGGGTGCCCAAGTCCTTGATTTATGTTATAGAATTGGAATGTCATGTAACAGCTTTGAATGGGATAAGGTTTACAAAACCGATTATCCTAAATACAGAGCCCTAACTCAAGCCACATTTATTGAGATGTGGAACAAAGGTCTGGTGTACGAAGATGATCGACCTAATAATTGGGATTACAAGTTGCAAACCACACTAGCTGATGCAGAAATAGAATACCTCGAAGGGAGTCATGAGATTCATGATATCGTCTTCAAAATCGTAGAAACGGACGAAGAATTCATCTTCGCAACAACAAGACCGGAGTTGATCCCTGCAATCAGAGTTATTGTATATCATCCAAAAGATAAAAGATATCACAAACTTGAAGGTAAAACGGCAAAAGTTCCCCTCTGGGAGATTGAAGTACCTATTATCGCGCACGCATCTGCTGATCCAGAGTTCGGTAGTGGCTTAATGCAAGTCTGTAGCTATGGTGATGTCACTGATGTAAGAACTTTACG
>JACZSS010000495.1 GCA_022574115.1 Candidatus Heimdallarchaeota archaeon
GAATAGAAACTAGGCCAGTAATGGCTGGAAACATTCTTGAACAGCCTGTTAGTAAAATTATCAAATTTAGAAAAAACACTAGTAACTGGATTAAAGCAAAATACTTCTTTTTTGGTGTTCATTGCAACACCTAATGAATGAAACTCTCCAGAGCCAATATAAAGAAAAGCATCTACTTTATCTTGCAATTTTAATGCAGCACCTTGATCACAACCAAGAAGTTGTCCTTCATTTCTCTGCTTTAATTTATCGATAAAACTTTCTTTATTATTTTTCTCTAAATATTCTATAATTTCGTTAGTTTTGTTCATAAATTGTGCTGTCGTAACTATTCCAAGCTTTTTTGGTAATTTATCCAATCTTATCTTACCAAATTCAACTTTACCAGTATATTGCGTTGGAATAAATAATGCTTTCATGTTATTAAGAAAAGGTATTTGATTTATAAATTCTGTTAAAAATTTCTTTATATAAAAATATTTAAATAATCAAATAATTACCTCTTACTTATGAGTAGTATCGATAATTTACTTCAAAGAATTAGAAATGCAGATTTTATTCTTGACATCGGTCCGGGTGCGGGGGTGCATGGTGGTGAAATCGTAGCTGCTGGTAGTCCTGAAGATATCATTGAAAGTAAAGATTCAATCACCGGCAAATATTTGATCGGTGAGTATGAAATTCCAACTCCCAGTTTCCGCAGAAGTGGAAATGGAAATTCAATAATTATCCGAGGAATCACTCATAATAATCTCAAAAATATAACAGCCACTATACCCTTGGGTGTCTTGACTGTGGTGACAGGAGTATCGGGATCTGGTAAGTCGAGTTTGATCAATGAAGTTCTTTGGAAAGTGTTAGCAAGAAAGTTTCATCGAGCTGGGGAAAAACCGGGTAAATATAAAAAGATCGAGGGAGTAGAATCACTGGATAAGGTAATCATGATTGATCAAAGTCCGATTGGAAGGACACCTAGATCAAATCCAGCCACCTATACGAAAGTCTTCGATCATATTCGAGATGTTTTTGCAAGACTTCCGAGTGCGAAAGTTAGGGGATACTTGAAAGGTAGATTTAGTTTTAATGTCAAAGGTGGGCGATGTGAAGCTTGCTCTGGCAACGGTTATAACAAAATCGAGATGAGTTTTCTTGGGAATGTATTCGTAGACTGTGAAATCTGCAAAGGAAAAAGATTCAACAAAGAAACTCTTGAGGTCAGATATAAAGACAAGAACATCTCTGAGGTCTTAGCAATGACGATCGAAGAAGCGGCGGTATTCTTTGAGAATATCCCGAATATTAAACGAGTACTTGATACATTACTTGCAGTTGGGTGTGGGTACATCTCATTAGGTCAATCCGCAGTCACTCTTTCCGGTGGTGAGGCTCAGAGAATTAAGCTATCCAAAGAACTATCAAAAAGAGTAACCGGTCAAACATTGATTCTACTTGATGAACCCACAACGGGATTACACCAGCATGATATTAAGAAACTACTAGAAGTGCTGCATAAACTAGTTGATAAAGGAAATTCAATCGTAATCATTGAACATAACATGGATATCATCAAAAATGCAGACCACATCATTGATCTTGGCCCTGAAGGTGGAGAACGGGGTGGAGAGGTTATCACCTTTGGAACACCCGAAAAAGTTGCCAGATCGAGAAAAAGCTACACCGCTAAATTCCTTCGTCGAATGTTATAAACTAGACTAAAACAAAAATTTCAGGACTTTAAAATGCATCATTTCAAATTATTCAAGTATCTTCTTGGCTTACAATCAATCAAAAATCTCACTCGATGAGTTGGAAATTGAAATAAATCTTAGACGGGCAATCGAAAGACTGAACAACCATACGAGTGTGAGATTGCAGTTTATTGATCTGAGAAAACTCCAGTTAAAGACACGAGACCCTGTCTCTAATCTGTCAGAAACCAGTCTTCGGTCATTAACAGATCAGACAATCCTAACTACTATATTTTCAAAACATTAGCCTAAATCATTTCAACTCAATTGCTTGCGGTGGATTGTCCGGGGGTTGGATGAAAAGCTGGCCATGGCTAAGATAGAATTGGATATTGTAGCTAAAACGTATCGTTTACTCTGAAAAGCTAGATTAACCTGATTTGATGCCTGAACGTGGCTATTAACTATTTTGTTCAACTATGAGAGTTTGTTTGAGCTCTTTTATTTTGTCACGTAATTCAGCTGCGAGTTCAAATTCCAGATTTGTCGCTGCCTCTTCCATTAGAGCAGTTAGATCAATGATTAAACCCTTTAGCTCTGCTACATTCATTTCATCCTTCATTTCTATGTTGGGAATCTTGGAAGTATTTTTCAGTGTCTCTAATATAGAAAATAGGCCCTTGACAATGGTTTTCGGCGTAATTCCGTGTTTTTTATTATATAGCTCTTGTTTTTTTCTTCTTCGATTGTTAATAGTAATCGCTTCATGCATCGCTTCGCTAATTGTATCAGCGTAGAGGATAACTTTTCCTTGTGCATTCCTAGCTGCTCTACCCATAATTTGAATTAAACTGCGTGTGCTTCGTAAGAAACCTTGCTTGTCTGCATCAAGGATCACGACTAAACTAACTTCCGGTAAATCCAATCCTTCTCGAAGTAAGTTGATCCCGACAAGCACATCAACTTCACCGGTTCTTAACTCGGTGAGGATTTGAACTCGTTCGAGCGTATCAATATCTGAATGCATGTACCGGGCCTTAAATCCAGATTCAATCAGATAATCCGACAAATTTTCAGCCATTCGTTTAGTTAAAGTTGTAACCAAAACCCTTTCCCCAGCGGCTATTCTTGCCTCTACCTCGATTATCAAATCATCGATCTGATTCTTAGATTTTTTTACTTGGATCTCCGGATCAATGAGGCCAGTAGGTCGAATTATCTGTTCTACCACATTTAGGGATTTGTCCAATTCATAATCCGCAGGTGTCGCACTTAAAAATAGCGTAGTAGGCATTCGTCTTTCGAATTCCTCAAACCGTAAGGGACGGTTATCATAGGCACTGGGTAGTCGAAATCCATAATTAACCAAATTCAATTTACGAGAGAAATCCCCACCATACATTCCATGTATTTGCGGGATAGATTGGTGAGACTCATCAATCATCAGGAAATCGATTCCCGCCGCGGCCCGGCCCGTTGAGCGGGC
>JACZSS010000496.1 GCA_022574115.1 Candidatus Heimdallarchaeota archaeon
GGATGGCAGCGCTGGCACGCGATCGCCAGATTCCGCTTGGAACGCGGCGACACATTCCCTATCGTGATGTGTATCAGTATTATCTGGTTCCCTGGCAACAAAACCAGACCGGTCCCCGGCGGCTGGTTACTGAAATGTTTGAGAAACTTCCTATCGACGCGGTGATTCTGGCGGATACGACCACGATTCCTTCATTAAAATATGTTCAAGAGATCGAAAGCCAACGAAGGGATTTACGAATCTTTGATATTTTCCAATCGTTGGATACCCTGCGTCAGCTTGATCCGCCGGCAGAAAATGTATTTACGATCTCAAATATTCAAGGTTATTTTCCTCCCTGGGTGGAGCGGGCAGAATGGTTAAAGCCGTTTGCTCTTTCCGATACGGAAATGATCTACAAAATCGATCACTTCCCAATGGGGCCCTTTTCAATCATTGATGAACACAAAACGGTGAAAGGCAATTCATGACGAAACGGAAATTATCTATCAAAGATCAGGTGCCTTATGTGGGGATCATTGGTTTGGGTTATATCGGACTGCCGTTATCCAGGGAATTTTGCCTTGGTGGCGCGCAAGTGACCGGGTTTGATGTCAACTCATCCCGTGTCGCAAAGCTCAACAACGGTACGTATAGAGGTCACCACGAGGACAAGCTCCGAGAACTTGACTCAGCACTGCGTGCCAAATCTTCAGTACTTCAAGTAGTGTGCCCCAATTATGCGAATGAACGATGTGGCCTACTACCTTGTTGTTCACAATACTAAGTTTTGCAAATCCCACACGCTCTAGCTGTACAATTTCACCAAGATCGATCTTGGAGATTGATGCCTCGAATTTTCCAGAGATTTCTAACATTGAATCTTGGTTTATTTTATTCTTTGAAGGTTGTAATAAAAGCGGAACCTGAAGAGTACCTCGAAGATTTTCGCCCGTTACCCATTGGATTTTTGTCATCAGTCTCTCGATCTTATTCCCGGTATATTCAGCAGTGATGATTTTGGATTTCATCTCAGAGATTTTGATATTGAACAGATCTTTGAGCCTAATCTCATCTCCAACTATAAGCTTTTCAGTATCTAATTGGGACAGATAAAACTCACCTGTTATGTTCAAGTTTCTATTTCCCAATTCCAGATGATCAGGATGAATTGGCAGAACTAAAGTTTGGGCTTCAAAATTTTCTACCTTGAGTTTTATTGGGTCCTCAACAAAAAAGTAGCGTTTGGATCGGGGTTCGAGAAGTTCCTTGGATTTAGATTCAAGGGTAGACCAGGCAATGGTTGCGTTTTTCGCAGTTAATCCTGCTTCTTGAATCAGTAATCTTGCAGTGTCAGGATGGATACCTCGTTTCTTGAGACCTACTAGAGTGAACAGTCTAATATCATCCCAACCACTTACAACCTTGCTTTCTACTAGCTCTCTAATTATACGACCCTGAGTAGGTGAGCCTTGAATATTGAACCTTCCGAAGGAGACAAACTCAGGTATTTCTCCACCAAATTTGTCAATCAAATACGATTGTAATTCCTGTCGCATTGTCCCAAATTCCCCTGATCTGATAACATGAGTAATTTCAAATTTTGTTTCAAGAAAGGCTGATTCAAAATCGTAGGTGGGAAAAACGTAATAAAATGTATTCAGCATTGGATGCTGATCCTTGACAATTCGTAACATCACTGGATCACGCATGACGTGATTGTCAGATTCCAAATCACCGGTTAATCTCACAATTGCATTTCCGACTTTGTATTTTCCCGTTATCATTTTGTCAAATTCTTTGAGATTTATTTCAGAATTATGTGACCTATGAACACATGTAAGGCTGTTCTCTCGATTCGCTTTCATCAATTCATTCTCACAAAAGCAAACGTAGAGATCTCCGGTCTGAATTAACTTCTTTGCCGCCGTATAAAAATCTTCCAAAAACTGGGATGCTCTAATTTCTACATCCCAAGTTGCTCCGAGCCATTTCATCCCTTCTTTGATCGCGTCATAATAGATTGGCTTGACATTAGTGGGATTCGTGTCGTCAAATCGAAGAATGACTTTTCCATCGTATTTATCAGCATAAATTCGATTGATAAGGTAATTCATACCTTGACCTAGATGTGGATATTTAGATGGGTCAGGGGCGTATCGTACAACTACCCTCCCCTTTACTGCATTTTTTAAATCAGGAAGCTTTTTTCGATCATCACGTCGCTTCTGCGAGCGATCGGATTTTTTTTCTTCATGAGATTTTACCGCATCTGGAGAAAGCTGGTTTAAGTCTGAGGTTATTTCATCTAGACTCATCTGATTAATTTCATCAACCAACTTGTTGACCAAGTCCATGACTTCTTTTACCTGTGATCTCAGCTCAGCATTTTGGCCTAACACTTTTCCCAGAACTGCTTTTCCGTTAGGTGACCCAGCGTGTAGTCTAGCATTGAGAAGAACTTCAATCCGAATTTGCGCTACTAAGGAAGAATCCATGCGACAGATTATTCAAATATTCATCAATTTTGAAGGTTATTTTACAAATCAAAATTAAATCCGACAAAGCAAAAGGGTTATAGATGCCTATAGCACTCCAACTGAGTATTACCTTAAATTCGTATCCAGTGAAGAAAATTAATGGTTTCGGATGAAAGTGTATAGTCTAGTATTGCCCGAGTATTACCCAACATAATATGCAAAGAATACAATCCCTAGTATATGTCAAATTTTCAATCAACCTCCTTCTACCTTAATCAATGGTCAAACAAATCGCTAGCTAAAATCGAAATAAATAGACGTGATCCGATATTACTCGATATTGTTGAAAGTACCTCTACAAGGGAAGTATGTAAAGGAGATGGCTGCGGACTCTTTTATGAGTCTGACGACCAAAGCTACCAAACCGTAGGAGATTGTATTCGAACAACGCTCTGTACCGAAACTCGAATTCTTCGCGATAAAGTTTATGTAAAAACGGGATCAAATTCAAATACAGTAAATTGCATTAGCCATCCAAATCAATTAAAAACTTGGTAATTGGATATCTTACATATTTGATACAGTAGCAATAAATGGTAAAAAGATGTCTCGTATGCCTTCACCTAAAAGGGCTGAGCTTTCCATATACGTGGCATTTTGATCTGATGCATATTGCTCGCCCTCTTCTCGACTAATCTGCCGAGCTTCGGTGA
>JACZSS010000020.1:0-1086 GCA_022574115.1 Candidatus Heimdallarchaeota archaeon
GATACTAATTCATCTAAATTTCCACCTCCAATCACAGATCGAAGTGTAGTTTGGGCAATCTGAGATATTGCATACTGATAATTTTGCACTCTGATCACAGCTTTTGCAGGATCATTTACGCTGTAAAAAATTGCTGCATTAACTATTACCGGAATGTTATCCTTTGTAATGGCTTCTTGTCTTGGGACATCAACCACCTGTGTTCGTAAATCAATCAATCTAACGCGATCTACCCAGGGAATTATCCAAAACAACCCTGGACCCTTTAGACCGCTAAAGCGTCCTAGTCGGAATACAACAACTCTTTCGTATTCTTTGACCATTTTGATACCACTAATGAAGATAAAAATTATTATTATAGCAAATATCCAGAAAATGAAATGTGAACTCATATGTATCAGATTTATGGGTTTGAAATTTAAAGTTATATTATTGGGACTATTTCAAAGAATATATTGTATCGATCAATCGAATTTACTCAGAAAGACCGACGATTTACAGAACTCGTTTTTTCCCGTAGTGGAGGTGTTGCTCTAATTCTTGAATTTTCTAATAAATCGAGCAATGCCACATCTTTCTCATGTTTGATTGAGGTTGCAATCGCATTTCTACCTCTTTTTGAGACCTTAAACGACGGCAACGCAACACATATGGTTGTGATCGCTTCGTAAGCAGTTCTTCTAACTTCTGGATTCGAGTGATTCGCCGCTTTCATTGCTTTTGTTATGATTTTATTCATTGCTTTATGCACTCGGGGTGAGGGTTCTCGTGAACTAGCCAATTTAGTAACTGATGCTTTTATAGCATCATTCAAGTTATTTCTTACGTCTGCTAGGGGATTTTCAAAATCTCTTGCAAGATTATCTAAAGCGTCTGGTATCAGCAAGGCTCGTTCACCTCCAATAAGTCCTATTGCGTGATAAAGTGTTGACTTGATTTCGTCAGAAACAGAGTGAAGATCTTTACTGATGGCCTTTATAATCGCTTCTCCGTGCTTTCGATGCTTAGTAACTAGGAAATTGACGATATCTAAAGATCTACTTCTGACTGTTCTATCCTCATCCGTCAACGCATAATTGTTATCTA
>JACZSS010000020.1:1096-11962 GCA_022574115.1 Candidatus Heimdallarchaeota archaeon
CAACATGTTCTCTTGTAGTTCTCGAGAATTATCTGATGCCGCAAATAGACCATGTATGGCGCGCAGCCGCACCTGACAATCGTCATCTCGCAATAATGGTCTGAGATTTTCATAAATCTCAGTAGATAGCCTTTTGCTCGAATGAGCTACACTACCTAATGCTTCAACAGCAGCTAATTGTACTCTCACCGATGGATCATTTCTAGCTTTTGTCGCTCTGCGATGAACTGCCTTAGAAAGATTAGCATCAACATAAACTGCCGCTCCCATTAAATTTATTGCTCGAACTCGAACATCTTCATTTTCATGGTCAAGATTGAGATCTGCCATTTGATATACTTCTTCAGCATATTTTGGCGTCGATTTAATAATCGCACTGAGTATAATAAATATCTTTACTCTTACGAAAGGAGTCGATGACTTAGAAGCTTCTTTTATTAGATTGAAAATATTATCATGCATATCTGGATGATCATCTGCAATTGCATTTATTACATTGAGCGCTCCAAGTAAAGGTGCATCCCGTAATTCATCAAATCTAGAACTAAGATTGGCGAAAATGTCTTCAATTAATTCGGGATGATTTCCGACATCTTTGGTCAGAGCATCATAGGCGATTTTTTGAATTTCAAGATTCGTGTCATCAAGGCCACTGAGTATCAATTGCAAGATTTGATCTTCTTGGCCAGATCCATATTGAGCGATATTTACGATAACTTGATAACTATCTCGTCTATATTCATCATCTGGATTGGTAGTTCCAGCAGCGACGATTTCGATTAAATCCTCGGATAAAGATGAATCAGCACGGATTATTGCCCGGATACCCTTTATTGTATTTTCAATTCTCATTCCCTTCCCTTTGTGGGTTAGATTTAATCCCAAAATGCTTATCGCAATCCTGCCAATATTTTGGCTCTCCTTAGAAGCTTTGTTTAGGAATCTGGTGATTGCGGTGATTGTCCCAGCATGCCCTGATTTATTCAAAGTTTTTATCATTAAGGCTAAAACGTAGGTCCTGTATTCAGGCTCTTCACTAATAATTTGTTGTAATGCAATTCCAGTATCCCAACTTATAACTGGATCATCATCGGTAATTCTAGCTTGAAATAAGGTAAGAGCTTCTTCTTTGGCCTCTCCAGAGATGTGTCTCAGTATATTCCTCATCGATCTAACCGCATAGATTCTAGCACCGACATATTCAGAATCTAGTGCTTTTTTGGTGAGATTATAATAGCCCTCATCAAATTTATCAAGTCGTTCCGATATGACAAATAAAGTTTGAGAAGCAGCGATTTGAACTCTCTCGTTTCCTTTGGACAGTGATTCCTCGACAATAGACTTAAAGGAATCAGCCTTTTTTGGGTCTTTCCTTATGGTTTTAGCCATTTCGAGCAATAAATTTTCAATTGAACGCTCGGATTTCAGTTTGCCATAGATGAAAAGATATCCATCGACATCTTCACCATAAAACTTTGGTACTTCCTTTATAAGTCTGCGTTCTGAGGTTCCGGGGGGTCTTCTAAATATAAATAACGCAGTAAAAATTATTACAAAATTCTGAATGACTAGCACGATCCCAATCAGTATCCTGAAGTCTCCCAAACCTATATCGACCAATACACCACTTCTTAAATTGCGATTAATGAAAATTTCAAGGGCCGATGACATAATTACTCCAAGGAATACGTAAACTGGAAGAAAAAGTTGAAAGATGTTTACTTTAAAACCACCTTCCGTCCACACCTCCTTCATTTCTTTGGTCGCACCTCTTCCCTTGTTGAAAAGAGCTAGAAATAAGGGACCAGCTAATAAACTCTGGGTTACTGCAACTCCAAATACATTGATCAGAGTCAGAATCCCAAAAATTGCTGTAGCAATTATGGCCTGAATGGCAATAACAACCAACAGTAAACCTCCTACATCAAACTCCAACTCTCGTATGTTTATTTTTGGCATACCTAATTTCTTCAAATCTTTCCTGGGATTTCGAATAAGTTTGAGCCTGATCAAATCTTCCGCAATTCCAGCTCCAGCCAAAGCTCCCAGACTGATCAATGGTAAAATTGTAGCAACTAGAATTAAAGCACCAAAAAAAGATAGCTTGTCAACAAGAACCGCAAGGAGAAGCGTTGGCAGAATATAAGTAAAGAGATAAGCTATTACTGCTACTAAGAACGGAGATTTCACGAATTCAGCGATAATTTCTAAAATCTGTTCGGTGATATATTCGGAAGGAATGGAACTGTCCTCCCCGGGTAAAGCCAAAAATCGATATTGGAAAAATGGATAGACTACTAAGAAGATCAAAATCGAACCAACAAAAAATTGGGCAATACTGCTAGTATCTGTTAATTGTATCACCGTCCCATCGTCAAGTGTAATCGACTTATCCGGATTCGACAAATCAAAAAATTGTAATAATATTATCAAGAAAGCATCATATCCACTTGCAATAAACCAAGCGAAAAGAAAAATTCCCAAAATTTTTTGAAAGGATAACTCGAAAACCGAATTAACACCTTCTGTTTGTATAATCTCGTTTGCTGCAAAGTTGAAGGCTGCAATAAATATGAAAGTACCGATGATTAGCATGAATAACAGAATCGCATCAAAACCCAGTAAGGCTTCCTTTAAGGCCAGTGGTGTGCCATCATTTGTCACTATAAGGAAATATGCCACCATAAGTAAGATCGCGATTCCTGATGAGACTCGGGGGGAAGTAATTGATGCCATTATGCAACAAATTCGAGATTCAGTTTCTTATAATAGTATTGAACATGGCTTAACAATTGACTGAGTATAACTTTCAAACTTGTCGAAGACAAAGTTTGATTAGAGTTTAATTTTTAGTCCGCAAGACTGAGTAAACTTTTATTTTTCCCTAGTTTATACGTTGCATGCTGATGCAATATCTCTCATGACGAACTTTTCTTTGACTATAAACCTGAGGAACTGGGTTATGCTAAGGATGTTATCGAAAAACTATCAGATAAAATGTTTGATTATATCGTTCAATTGAACGAAATCAAAGAAATACAAGGCATTTCCATAGTCTGCTTAAATGGAAAACAACCACTGAGGTTTGCGGTTCGCGAAAGTGATTTTGAAAATTTAAAGTCGGTAGCTGAAGTGATCGAAAGTCTAGATCCAAGAGAATATTTTAAGGATTTAATGGATTTTGAATACAGAGGATTGGGACACTTAACCTTGGACGATTTTGACATATTTCTGGCAAAAATTGATGATGATAATCTCTTCCTACTATTAACTAGTGATGCCAGTACAGCGATGTTCAATACTGGTCAAAAGATAGTTGATGAGATACGGCAATTAGTCAAAAAAGATGAAGCGGTACAGCAAATTGAGGATATAACTGCTGAATTAAAAGGCAAGATGATCGAAAAGAATGCCCCGATTCAACAAAATAAGAAAAAAGAAATCTCTAAGCAAGAATTAATGTCTCAATTAAGGGGAAAACTTGACTCATTAAACTAATCGAGAGAATTTAACCAATTCGATATGGCCTCAAAGACTGAATCTGGTATGTGGCACGAGTTTTCTTTAATCATGGTCACCTTATCGTCCGGATCAAGACAAAGATTTTCATTTGCGTTTTTGATTTCAACCGATGTAGCGTTTTGACCAGTTTTGATTGTATATCTTTCCATTGCATTTTGTGTCCTCAGACTTAATTCTTCCCCAACCACTGACAGGACGGATAAATTCATCTGTTCCATCTTTAAATCATTCAATCCAGTTGAAATTAAGATCAAGCGTTCAAATGTGGTGATATTATTTAGCTCATCCCACTTTCTGTAGATATGGGCTGCACCGCCCCCAAACGCAATTATACCAATTTTACTCTGATCAATTTTTTCATTTCCGACAAGACATCGGTACGCAGAAACAATATCCGCTCGGCTTGATAAACCTGACGAAGATCTTCCTGTTCCTCCTTTGTCATAACTTAGAACTGCATAGTTACTTTCGTTGAGCACTCGAATAAACTTTGTATAATAATTATTAAATCCCGGAAAACCTCTCGCATCTCCTGTTCTGGTGTGTTGAGATGGTCCTGGAACTAATAAAAAACCTGCATGTTTCGATGCCAAATTGTCAGGAAAATCAATTTGACCAGCCAATGAATAGGGACCAGAGAAAAATTCCACTTCTACGCTTGTCAAGATATTGTTTGTTGGGTCTCGTCTATTTAACGTCTGTATTCTTTGAACATTGATTATATCAAGTCTCCACTTTATTCTTTACCATTGTTGAAATCTTCTTCCTGTCGTATTTTCCTAGTCCCAGTTTTGGTAGGTCATCAAAAACAATAAATTTTTTCGGAACTTTAAATCTAGCAATTTTTTCTCGCAGAAAGTTCCGTAAATCGGTATAATTCACTGTATGCGACCCTTGAGGAACAATAGCAGCAACCACAATTTGGCCCCACTCATCATCTGGTATGCCGACTACACATATTTCACTAACCAGTGAATGCTGACTCAAGGCCCTTTCTACTTCAATAGGATAAACATTTTCGCCACCCGTAACTATCAGATCAGATCGTCGACTCAATACAAAAAGATCACCATCTGCATCCAAATAGCCGAGATCTCCGGTTCTGAATTCTCCTTCAATGGTTTTTGAAAGCTCACCGGTTAAATAAGCACGGATGACACTCGAGCCAGCAATAACAATTTCCCCAATTTCATTTGTCTGACAGTCATTTTCATCGGGATCAATAATACGAACTGCAATAGAATCTATTGGTTTTCCCGCTGACAACGGTTTTGCAAAAATTGTATCTGTTAACGCGGTCGTAACCTGAGATGTCGCTTCAGTCAAACCATACGTTACCGCGATTGGTAAATTATGAGATTTAGCGTCCATGATCAAACGTTGATTAACTGGACCTCCACCGATTAAAATGAGTCTCAATTTAGCAGGAACATTTAAGTTCGAATTATTGTCCATGAGTCTACGTAACATCGTTGGAACAAGTGAAACTACCGTTATCTGTAAATCTAATATTATTGCTATCAAATTATTTGCATCAAATTTGCTATCAATGACAATTGTAGTTCCATTTATACAACCTCGTGTCACGATGGAAAGTCCTCCGATATGATAGAGGGGAATCGTCAAGAGCCAACGGTCAGATTCTTTCAACCCCAGTCGTTTTTGTGATGACCGAGCAGATGAATAAATATTATTGTATGAGAGGAGAGCTCCCTTAGGTGTTCCAGTTGTTCCTGACGTCATCAAGATTGAATGAATGTCTTCGGGTTCTAAATCATGTTTATCCTTGGATTCAGACTTTTGAACCAACTTGGTCGATATATCGTATTCCAAATCAAGCAAAATCTGAAGCCCGGATATAGTCAGCTGATGAAATTTTTGAAATTCTTGATTTGTAATCAGGAAGCGAACAGAGGCGATTTCTAGTTGTCTATTAATTTCAGCTGTGTGTAACCGTAAATTCACCGGTACGAAAATTGCCCTAACAACAATTAATGCATGAATTAAGGTGATGAATAAAAACGATGTTGGCAGGAAAACGGCAACTCGTGAACCCTTTGTAATTCCCTTAGATCGTAAGTAAACCGCAAGCGCTTCACTGTCAGTATATAATTGATCATAGGTTTTTGACCCAATAGCATCCGCCAAAGCTATCTTTTTTGGATTCTTTAGATATTGGTAATAGAGCCATTCCTTCATGGTTGATCACGAAAGAAAAATACCGATGGACAGCAAAAGTTGAAATTGAAGACTCAGTCGTGCCGTTTTGGCTAGTACTTGATTCAGATCTGGACCTATATCCATCTTAATTAATCCGTAAGTAAGTTTCCACGCAATGGGTAAAGTAATCATGGGAAGAAAAATAAAATAGGAACTATTTCCAAACAGAAACAATGCAAATACCACGACATAGGACAGAATTAGTGAGAGTATGTACTGAAACAGGGTTGCCCGGTATCCAATTAGCACCGCAAGAGTTTTCTTACCAGTTTTTTTATCATTTTCAAGATCCCTGTAGTTGTTTATTACTAAAATATTATTCACTAACAAACCTGAAGTGACTGAACCCAATAACACTTGAGGCGAGGTTTTTCCTGTAATTGCAAAAAAAGTACCGTTCACGGCTATTATCCCAAAAAATACAAATACAAATATGTCTCCCAAACCTCGGTAACCAAATGCGATCACCGTTCCGCTATACGTCAGTAATGCGATGATTGAAATAGTTCCTATAATTAAAATGACGAATCCAGCCTTGTAGATCAGAAATAATCCATCCAGGACTGCAAGAATAATATTGATGATTAATGCACCTAAGATTTCACGCTCGGTGAGAAGCCCTTGAGCCGTCACTCTGATCGGTCCTAGCCTTTCTGAAGTATCAATCCCTTTTTTGTAGTCGAAGTAATCATTGGCCAAATTAGCTGCCACTTGCAAGAGCATTGCTCCCAGTAAGCATGCAACAGCAATTGAAAATTCGATTGTAGATGCCGAGTAAGCAAATGCTGTACCTAACAATACTGGTCCAATAGCAGCAGGAAGCGTTTTTGGTCGGATTGCGAGCAACCAGATCGAGATTTTTGACATGTGTTGCTCCATCATTTTTCTACACTAAGATTTTGTACTGTTTTTTAGAAGTATAGTTTAGCTATCTCGGTATTTGCCAGCTTAAAAAATCCCTTCAAGCATTGATTTTATTCAGAATTAGACACTTTGGTAGCGGGTGACTTTTTTCCACCACCTCAAGACGCGAAGCGCTCGCAATGTATTCCATCTGCTAATATCGTGCAATTCTTCCATTTTAATCCAAAATTCCCCTATATGTTCATGTTCCAATAACCATTTTCCGTTTTCTTCCTTAGCACGTATTAAATTAATGGCGTCTTTGAATCTATTATCATAACGATGATTGATGGATTGGAAATAGTCCATAGCGGTCAATACATCATAATTCAATCTGGGTGGAAAGGCGAAGTGAAGAATTTCTCTGGTTGCTACTCTGTATGTGGTGTGGGACCGAAACAGCTGATGTTCAAGGAGGAATTCATGTCCTTCAAACATTAGATCACTTACCGTTCCTAAATGCTGATGATCTATAAGCGAGTAGTCCCTCAGACCTTCTAAGACCATGATTGTTGTATGGAATGATGAGTGTGTCGCTCCGTCCAATCTCCTGCAGTTCCATCCACCATCGGTCATCTGATTTTCTATTAAAAACTCAAAAATTGCCTCTCGGTATTGTGATTTGACTTTAAAATAGGAAAGGAGGGATAGAACAATTCCAGACTCGCATACTTCACTATGGTTTTTGGCGGTGTCGTAATTAACTCCTCCATCTCGTTGTAGACCTTCGTTAATCAGCAAGTTAACTGCTTCCTTAAAATTGACAATTTCGTACGGAACTGAAAATCTCCGTAAAAGATTCAAAACCCAAAGTGTTCCCTTCCATGCATGATCTGCAATGTGATGACCCCATGTCATATCCTCGCCTTGAAAAGAACTAATTTGTTGGAACCATCCATCCTCTATCTCAATCTGTAAACGAGATCGAGCTAGATCCTCTTTACCCGATTCCAATAGATCTCGGTGGACCTGATATCTGATTACTGGATCGCCGTTTAATAGCCAGTTGATAACTTCAGTAACCACGAAATTAGTTGAGCTTAATTTCTATATAAGGAAATAGGTTTTGAATTAATCATTCAAAAAAGTATATCTTGATTTAAGAATATTCCTGTTCTTGAAACTATCCTAAGAACTTACATTAGGGATAATGATAGGATCCTCACTCAGATAGCGTTTAGCCTTCTGAGCAAGTTAAAAAGAAAAGAGATTCAAACATTCAAAATATAGACTTTGTGATTTGATGTTCACAAAGTTTGTCAAAAGTGAGGTGTAGCGCAGATCGATCAGAAACCAAGAGATATATTAACGTAAAGGGTATATTTTTTGTTATCATGAACTTGATCTTCTTTTGTGTGAGTGGAACTCTACTGTTTCCATTTTCCTTTTCGTTTCAGTGGAGGATACAGGAAGATAATCATGAGACTTAATATTTCAGTTTGAGTAGAGTCTTCAGTACTTGTTTCGGACGAACTCTGAGGTGATGAGGACGTCGTTGTAAGAATGTTAGAGGTCAAGTCAATCGTTTGAGATTGACCACTTAATGATGAGTTTTCGTTACTGGTTTGTTTGACTTGTCGAATTTGAGTATAGTAAATATCCATTTCACCAGATCTGCCATCAGACCATACCAAATGAGCTGTGTCTTGACTATCTAGCCGAATTGTCGAGTAGTCGCCTGGTCGGCTTAAGTCTGCTGATGTATTCCGTGATGAAACAATAATCTCTTCTGAAAATTTGTCAAGATCAGGGAAATATACTCGATAACGAATATTATACTCATTATTTCCAGCATCTGAGTAGTATAGAAAGTGAACGTTGCCTGAAGAATCTATCTCCATATCTTCATTCCATTGATTTCCCTCGGTCTGATCGTTCACCAGCTCACGGTCACTCCAAGTTTTACCCTTATCGTCCGAATAACGCATAAAAACATCAAAAGTACTTTTATCATAGAATAAATCTTCCCATAACACGTATATTCTCCCATTTTGGTCTTCTTCTAGCACTGACAACGTAACGATTTTTGGACGACCTAAGTCGCTCTGGGTAAAGTATGAAGCATTAACCTGATTTAATTTCTTGTCAATTCCCCACGTCTCTCCGTAGTCCGTAGAGTGATCATAATATATATCGCTATCATCTGGAGTAATTCCCAGATATGTCCACGACGTGAATAGTTCACCGGGAGAATTCACGGCTAAAATATAAGGTCCAAGGAAATTTGAACTATTTGAATCCATAATGGTGACATTATCATAAAATGTCTGACCACCATCGAACGATCTGCTTAATTTTATTAAGGTGGGCTCAGTTTCAATTTTTACACTTAAGATGTCATCATAGACAAGATAGATAATGCCGTCAGAATCAATGGTAAACGATTCTTTATCTGCAAAACCGGTATTGTTTGTAACTTTGGTTAAATTCCAATTTGTGCCGTGATTCGTGGATCTAGCCATCGTGATTGAGGATTCATTGAGAGTTCCATCAAAGTTGAAGTGGAAATCCAGATAAGTATAATAGAGAGTCCCATTAAAAAAATTCATCCAAGGGTCGGATTGTCGGCTTGAATTTACAAGGCTAGGCATGAATTCAGGGATAGACCAGGTTGCACCGTTATCACGACTATGTGTGTAGGAGACTGCGGCTCCTCCACCATCATGAGTTTCTGAATTTTTAAATCCGACAAAAATTTCACCAAGTAATCCCAATGCCATGGTTGGTTCTACTTGGTGAAGAAATGTGTCTTCAACAGTAGAAAGGATAATTGAGTCCGAAACTACAAACTCAATTTCTGATTGATGAAATCTAGGCTCAGACGTAGCAAATGATGAGACAATCATTGAGAACAAGATTATGAATATGTAGAATATCAAAACTTTCCACTTTACATGAGTAGGTATAGACTTCAACAAGTAAATTAATCTTCGAGCAGATTTAAACTTAGCTTGATGGAAGAAACTAAATCTCGAATATAGAAACTAATTATAATTCATTACTAGATCTTTGATTATACTTTCAGATGTAAATTCAGGATATTCTGAATAAACGAATTCTAAGATATGATTCATTTCTTTGTATCCATACCTGTGAATAAACTCCTCGACTTTTTCTCTATCTTTTGGCGCTACGTTTTCGATCATTCGATTGGCCATTGCAATTCCTTCATCGGTGATCTCGTATCGGCTGGAACTGCCAAAATTAGGGTTTGAATAATTCCTAATCTGTTCACGGATCATTCCCAATTCAATTAACTCATCCATTGCTGATGTTAGACTGCCAGAGAAAGGACCATATTTGTATGGAGTGTAATCGAATAAATTTTGATGAAGAACTTCTCGTTCGTAGAGAAACATCAGTTTTTGCAATCGAGTTCGTCCAATGATTTTCGGTTGAAATCTGAAGTAAATTAAGAGGTTGCCCTGTGGTTGATCTAGCTGCGGTCCAAAAAATTCCAATAAATCCATTTACCTTCTCCAAAATCATAATTGCGTATATCCATATAAGATTAAATATTACCCTAAGCATCTCAAAGTTATACCGATTCCACGCCTTAAATTTCTATTTTAGTCGCAAATAATACGTGGGGATTGCATGAGTTAACGGTTAATGCACCAATTTACATTGACACAATGGCTATAACCCTATAGCCTCTATCCAGTCCAATCTCAGTCATCGTAAGACGACCGACATTCTTCCAGAATGCAAATAAACCCCTCGTAGATAGTGATTGAAGATCAATTTTATGAAATAATTGATGATCAATCATGGAGTATTGTTGGATGTAGTGGAACATCAACATCAGTAAATAAAGCAGGAAATGCTTTACGGCCAATATTATATGCAGCATTAACATCAGCATTAATGATTGAACAGAGAGATTCATTAGCTAACGAACACCTCTTTTGTACCATTAGTTGATCTAAATAGACCGCGTGTTACACGTTTACCAACATAATGATGTTGTTTATCGGGGTACTCAAAGTCCATGTAAGAACACTTACTGGTGTAAGGTTCTTCAATGATTACCACTCTAATACCAACATCTTCAGCCTTGTATTGAATTTGGCTGATTAGTTTATTAAAAGGTATGAAGACAAATTTTTGATTATTTTTCTTTCCCATGTTAACGTTCTGTTTCCAGCCGTTATTCTTGCCGATTACAATAGTGTCAATGGTTAAACCAACACAATAATCAACAATCTTACGGGAAGTCTT
>JACZSS010000497.1 GCA_022574115.1 Candidatus Heimdallarchaeota archaeon
TAGGAAAGGTACTTCTGACACGAGAAGACAACGGTTGAAGGATGGGGATTGCAAATTCAAGTCCAACTTGCTTCAGAAGCTATATGCATCTGGAGTGGGGCTCATATCGGTAGCCCTCTTGTGACATCTTAGGATAGTTACAAAAATTGTATCCGTACAATTTAACCAATAGAGGATGTTTACAATCATTTTCAAACCTGGAATCTAGCCTCCATGTGAAATGATACAAGGGATCGTCGGTTTCAAACGAACCTATTTGATCGAGTGAAGAACCGATCTACGCAGGTGATCAAATAGCCTCTAGCCAACCTCCAACCTCGTTAATAAATTGTAACGAATCATGCAGTCTGCTATGTTGTGCACCTTCAATAATTAAGCCATTGAGGTTATTTCCGATTTCAATTATCTTTTGAAAATCAGATTCACTTATTTCCTGATCCAAAGAACCTCTCACAACGAGGATTGGTTTTTCTTTTGACAGCTCTTCTAATAATTCCAATAGATTTGGAAACTGATCAATTGAGAAGTCGTAGGATTTGTACCGTTGATCTAAATAAAACTTAAGGGGATTGAAATAAAGAAATTCTGGCAAATATCTTTTATGCAGGCTTCGCTTAAGAGTCTCTCTGAGATCAAGGAAAATAGAGTCCAATATCAAGCCATCAAAAGTGTCAGGATTATCGCTAGCTGATATCAGAGCAGCAACTGCACCCATTGAGGTTCCAAAAATTGTGACCTTAGTCCACCGATTTTGTTCGGTGACCCAAGAGCTAACTAATGTTATGTCGTCTGCCTCTTTAAATCCATAGGTGATTGGTTTAATGCTGTCGCTGAGACCGTGATTCCTGAGATCGATGGAGAGAACGTCCAAACCTAAATTTATGAAAATTGGAATGTATCGATCAAACATATGGCATGAATTATCAAAATGACCATGAACGACGATTATTAAATGGCTAGAATTTGATGTTTTTAGCCAAGATATAATCTTTTTACCGGATTCGTACTCTAGCTCAATTTTTGTCACACCGAACTCTTCTGGTGTAATTGGATAATCACGCTTTCGAGATAGAGAAAAATACAGCTCGCCGATCACAATTATCGAGATGAAATATATAATCAGTATTCCTATCACCAAACGTCTGACCGGAATCTTGCGTTTCTTCATCCTAAATTCAATATTATGATCTCATGTAATAACCATCTCGTTATTGATTTACTCTTTTTGACAAAGTTGTAGATCAACGTATGGATTGACGAACCCTTTCAATTCAGCAAATAACATCATAGATTAAGATAGTTGTTATTGAAATGACACTCTTCGTTCTTATCTGGATTGTTCACAGTTCTCTTGTAAGAATTATTGCGAAACGCGAAGAAAGCTCACTATGGACAAAGCCAATTTAACGTACCTCTTCCTATCCAGCCTTAAACGTGACTTTGTCTATTAATTCAATCTCAGATGGCAATCACCTAGACTTCGAGCCGATCTAATTATTAGGGTCAACAATTGAAAAAGCATAATGGATGTAAACGCTATGGCGGCATTCGAAACCGGTGCAGAACTTGAGCCATTTAAATTTCAATTGGACGAAGTACAAGCGGACGAGTGTATTGTCAAAATCCAAAAATGTGGGGTTTGTTTTTCTGACGTTCATCTCATACAAGATGATTGGGGGATGTCGAAATATCCTTTGGTGCCAGGTCATGAGATCATTGGTACTGTATTACAGGTTGGTACTTCGGTAACTCACCTCAAAAAAGGTGATCGAGTTGGAATTGGTTGGCAAAGATCAAGTTGTCTGGCATGTAAAGATTGTCTCAAAGGAGAAGAAAATTTGTGTCAAGTTGACTTTCAGCTGACTTCGGGAAACCACTTCGGTGGCTTTGCATCACATATTCAAATTGACTCGCGGTTCGCTTTTTTAATCCCCACCAAACTAAAATCGGAAGAAGCAGCATCTTTACTTTGTGCTGGAGCTGCAGTTTATGCTGGATTAAAAGCGGCGGGTCTAACTTCGGGAGGTAATATTGGTGTGATTGGGCTTGGAGGTCTAGGTCACTTGGCGGTTCAATTTGCCTCTAAGTTGGGAAATAAAGTGACAGTCTTTGAATATGCCGCGCACAAAACTGATCTAGCCTATGAGATGGGGGCGACTGAGGTAATACTTACAAGTGAAAAACTACCGAGAAAATTAGAAAATCCATTGTCACTGATACTCAACACGGTGAATAAATCGCTTGATTGGAGATCCTACATGCGTCTAATTGATTCAAAAGGAACTCTGATGTTGTTTGCGAGTGGTCCAAAGGTCGAGATACCTTTTAGTTCGCTGGTTTATCAACAAAAGCGAATAATGGGATCGATGATTGCGGGTAGACGAGATATCTTGGAAACGATTTCTCTAGCAGATAAATATGGCATAAGGACCTACGTAGAAGAATTTGAATTACGTAATGTAAACGAAGCCATATTGAGATTAAAAAATAACGAACTCAAATATCGAGCGGTCCTTGCAATGTAAGATCTTGCCATAAAACGATAATCAGGAATTCATTGCACTGGCATCTAATCTACTAACTTTCGTGACATTCTTCGATTTATTGATCGAAATCACACTAGTGCTTGTCTAGTATGGAATCATAGGTTGTTCCTTCGATAAATAAGGAAGCAAATCCGTCGAGACTTTTAAGATAATCTTGGTCTTCAAGTAGTTGATTCCCTATCTCTTCAATTTTCGAGACATTTTCATATTCCGATACCCAAAAGACAGTTCCCACAGGTTTCTCTCCGTATCTTTGAGTGTACACATTAAATTTTGTGCCATATTTGTTATTAACGTAGTCTGCCGTTTCTTTTGCCCATTTAAGCGCATCGACAAATTTACCTGGTTTCGGGGTTGCACTTCTGGTGAAATATACCATAGAAGATAGTTGTTTTGAAATTATGTAATAAGGCTTTTTCATAACTAATACAGCCAGTAAATCCACTCACTGAATTATTGACAGCTAATCAAATATGTTAAGAATAGGATCAAATGCACATTTTCTTTAACTTTTTCCAATATTATTGGTTGAATAAGAATTCGAAAAGCAATTTATTTTTTTGCATTCTTACCATGAGTTCCATTGATTTGACCTGTGTTGTAATGTTTTGTACGGACGG
>JACZSS010000498.1 GCA_022574115.1 Candidatus Heimdallarchaeota archaeon
AGAAATAATATATAAACTTTTCTGTTTTAAACATATGCGAAGCAGTAATGAAATAAATTCTATGATAACCTTTAAAAGCAATAACAAATAACTAGCATCATGAAGAAAAACTGGTTCGTGAGAGTGATTTTTGGATTGATAATAGCATTGATCCTTTCTATATCTGGTTTAGTCACGTTATATACCGATTTTTTATGGTTTGATGCTTTAGGCTTTTCAAATATTTTTTTGGTAAGCCTTTTTTCTAAAATTAATCTGAAGTACTCGTATGACGATAGTAAAGTTAGACTTGGAATCTCCCGTGGAATTCATTTCAATGTATTTATGGTTGAAGTACTTCGTCATCACGATTGGATCTTAGCCAAAGTCTTCAAATATTATCCAAAAAGACGACTTAAATTCATTGATAGACTGTTGATAAAAGTCAGTGCCCAAAAAATTATGTCATCTTCCTCTACTACACCCTTAAAATCTAATCTCGAAAATTTGAGGATGGAATTCACATCTAGCTCAAATTCAATCTAGCTATTCACCCGTTGAACGATTATTTATTTAAAATATTACTTAATTAATTAGGCGTTCTTCTATTCAACCGTAACTGCTTTTGCTAAATTTTTCGGAAGGTCTGGATTATGCCCCTTATTCCTGGAGGTGTAGTAAGCGAACAATTGCTGCGGAATAATATAAGCAATATTTGAGAGAAACCGACTGAAGCCTTTTGGTATCTCAAAATAATCATCTAGGGTATCCTTCATCTGGTCATCTCCTTCCTCTATTATTCCGATTACGGTGGCTCCTCTGGCTTTCATCTCCTGAACCGATCCCATCATTTTGCTTCTATTATGGTCATTGGGAATGGTAAATATTACCGGATAATCCTCCTCCACCAAGGCGATTGGCCCATGTTTAGATTCACCTGCTGGATATGCTTCCGCATGAATGTAACTGATTTCTTTCATTTTCAAAGCTCCTTCCAAAGCCGTCCCATATGAAATTCCTCGACCTAGATAGAAAGCGGAATTCTTGGTTGACATCCATTTGGCAAGATCTCGAGCTTTGGCTTCATATTTTCTGATCAGATCGGCGACGACACTAGATATTGATTGCAAGGCTTGTTGAAATTCACTCATTTCACGTTGATTTAGCTTTCCAGTGAATTTTGCAAGATTGAAACCAATTCTCCATAATGCCAGAGCAAGTGAAACGTACGTTTTTGTTGCAGCAACACCGATTTCGGGACCAGCATGAATATACGCTACATAATCAGAAACGTGGGTCAAACTTGATCCCGTGACATTGACTACACTTAACAATTTACATCCCTTAGCCTTTCCATCCTTTACAGCTTTAATTGTATCTAATGTTTCTCCACTCTGAGAAACAGCAATGACTAACGTCTTATCGTCAACCAGGTCGCTAACTGTATCCCATTCTGCCGCTATGCATGGGACTACTATTGGTCCTCCCATTTTCACAAAGGTGTAGAAGGCAGTAAGAGATGCATAGTATGCGGTCCCAGCACCAACTAAAATTATTTTTGAAGCGTGGGTAATGATTTCACCCAATTCCTCGAATTGTTTTTGTTGAGTCGCCAGTTGGGTGGCTATCACTCGAGGTTGCTCGTGAATTTCCTTCAGCATGTGATGGGGAAATCCGCCTTTTTGTGCAGCATCCGCAGTCCAGGTTACCTCATGGGGATTTCTTTCCACTGGCTCCTGACTGGGTAATGAAATTATTTGATAATCTTCGGGTGTAATAATGGCGAGTTCGTTATCTTTGAGGGTAACTACTTTATTGGTCCAGGGCAAAAATGCTGGGACATCACGTGCACAATACATGATATTTTCAGATTGACCAATGACCAGGGGGTTATCCTTCTTAATTGCATAGATTTTTTCTGGTTCCAGGGTATGGGCGATAACAATGGCAAAGGTGCCGGTAATGCGCCGGACCAGCTCAACAATTGCTTCTTCCATCGACTGACCTGTTTGCAGCTGATGTGAGAGGAAATGCGGAATAACCTCGGTGTCGGTTTGACTGATGAATTTATACCCTAATGCGATTAGCTCATTTCTTAGGTCAATAAAGTTCTCAATAATATCATTGTGAACAACTACTACATCGCCAGCCATTGATTTGTGGGGATGGGCATTGATTTTGGAAGGCGGACCATGCGTGGCCCAGCGACTGTGCCCAATAGCTGTATTTCCTTCCAGCGATTCAAAATTCAGTTTCTTTCCAACGAGGGTTATAGGTCCTTTGTCCTTCTTGACCTGTATGTGATCCTGATCAATCACCGCAATTCCTACAGAATCATAACCACGATACTCGAGTCGAGCAAGTGCGTCGTAAATGTGCTTCCCAATTGGTCCATCGTCTTCTTTGCGAGTTATCCCTATTATTCCACACATAATTAAATCAAGTTTCCTCCGATGGAGTTCTTTGAACCTATAGGTAACAGAACTTTCTCTAATATAATGCTTAGTCTATTGAACTTAAGATTTTGTACTATCTATATGACCGATCGATCCCTTGAAAAATTGATTTAATAATAATTGGGTTGCCATGCAAAGAGTGATTTGATCAATTGATCGACCACTTTAATGTACCAAGATCTACTTGATAAGAAAACGTGGATATGATGGGCTGATTAAGTCCAAGAGTCAATCATCTTGATGGCAAATCAATCACAAAAGATTAATTAATATCATTCCAAGTCAACATACGAACATTTGTTCGGGGCTCGTGGTCTAGCCCGGTTATGACGTTTCCTTGACGACTGACACTGATCAGGCAATTTGGAGATCCACTATCTCGCGAGATATGGCGCTAAAAAAGGTCCCCAGTTCAAATCTGGGCGGGCCCATTCTTTAAATTTATTTCACGTAATAGCTGGGAAATATCATTTCTCTCAAAGAATACGTTGGCATATTTTTTCTTTGCATCGTTCAGTTTGATCGGTTTGATTAACCGTAAGAATAACAGAACAGCTTTTTTTGCTCGTATAGAGATGCTATTTGCGTAACGAGACAACGGAATATTTAGATCCAATAGAATTCTCTCAAAATAATCCAGCAGAGGCTTTGAAGTATTAGTAAAATCAAGATATGGACCCTTTGAATTCTTGAGGAAAAAGATACTTCCATATGCATCAAATAAACCTCT
>JACZSS010000499.1 GCA_022574115.1 Candidatus Heimdallarchaeota archaeon
GTAACTATCCTAAGATGCTACAATAGGGCTACCGATATGAGCCCCACTCCAGATGCATATAGCTTCTGAAGCAAGTTGGACTTGAATTTGCAATCCCCTATCCTTCAACCGTTGTCTTCTCGTGTCAGAAGTGCCTTTCCTACATTTTGTAGGCGTGGGGGTAACTTGAAAAACGAGGAATTACTCGTTTCTAGTTAAAACACTCTATTTCATTATTTAAACTGCCTAAGATTTGCCTGTTTGTCCCTAGAATCTTGTTCATGATGCGCTTACTTACTAATCTGCCTGATTATGCATTCAGTGTTATTAATGGTGATCCTTTATGGCCGTTTGTGCTGGTCTTGATCTTCATCAACTGGATACCATCAGCTTTTGCGATTCGCACACTTTGGTCTGCCAAAGGTTAAAATTTTTACTGTTCCTAAATCAAAGTTCCTCTAAAATGAGATCTCAGCTTTCGGAGGACTGATTGTAAGATGAATCTAGAGAAATTTGTTTTAGCTGAAACCTGAACAATGTAACTTGCTGGTTACTTAGTAATTCACTGGTTATAACAACTTTATTACCTGTAGAGCCATAATTCATTTAAGAGTAAAAAATTCAGAGTGACAGACAATGCAAGTTAATATAGTAGACGTGCAAATCCCTTTAGCGGAAATAAATCGGATTAATAAATACGACCAGAAAGTCAATCAGAAAGAGGTGTGAGAAATTATGGCAAATAACTTTGTACATATCCAAATCGGGGTTACTGATCTAGATAAAGCAAAGGAATTTTATTCGAAAATATTTGACTGGAAGATTTACCAACTACCTGGAATGACGAGTATGGTAATTTACGAAATACGTGGGGACGGTGATTACGTAGGAGGTGGTTTGCATTTGGTTGAGACACAACCAACAACTGGGACGACTATTCTCTATATCAATACTGAGGATATTGACAAAAAACTTAGCACAATTGAAGAATTAGGATGCAAAATTATACTCAGAAAGACCCAATTACCCGGTGGATATGGATTGGTTGGTAGATTCGAGGACCCATTCGGCAATATGATTGGACTTTGGAGTGAAGATCCACAAGCGAAGAAGTGATATTGGTGGTCCATAACCTAAAATATTCTATTGAGGAAATTATGAAATTTATCAGTAAAAAATGGACTATCAATATTATTATAGATCTCTTTGATGGTAGAAAACGCTTCTCGGATATTTTGGATAGTAATCCTAATTTGAGCAATAAGGTGTTATCTGATAGACTGAAAGAAATGATCGACGCTGGTTACATTCAGAAATTGGTAATTAACATGATCCCTCTGGACATAAAGTATCAATTATCACGACTTGGCCAGGAAACAAAAGGGATATTATTTGAAATTGGTAAGTTTGGCCTTCTTATTCAGCAAAATGGGGTTCGTGAAAATATTGATATCCAGAAAATTAAATATATGAGACAGTATTTTGAACTATGGTGAGGACACGATCGTATTGATCTAACTTGTCTCAAGATTGAGTGATCATCTGGGAAAATGCCGAGAGACTGAATCGATCGATAATTTCGACAGATGATTTTACGATTCTGAAAGGTTTAGTTTACTTGATTTTAATTATGACTTGACGTAATTTATTTGGTGTGTTTACCTAAGCGCGGGCTTGAATTGCCAGCTCTTCACTGATTACTGCTTCAACATCAGCCACTTCAGGGCTAATGTGATAAAAGATGGATCGCATATCCTTCAAATTCGGGACTTTCTTGATCAAACCTTTTTCTAGCAGCCGCCTAATTGAATAGCGGACGGTCCTTACGGGCAAACTGAGAGTGTTAATTAACTCCTTCTGAGTGAGGGGTCCATGCTCATCTAAGTATCTTAGTAAGGGTATTGCTTTTTCCGGTAGTTTAATGTGTGTGCTCATTTTCATTTTCTCCTGTTTGTTTCTCCAGTCTTTGCCTAATTACCTGCCTGTATGGCCAATTCTTCAGCAATTATGGTTTCTACATCAGCCACTTCAGGACTAATGTGGTAAAAGACTGATCGCATGTCCTCTAGGTTTGGGATTTTCATAATCAGGCTTCTTTCCAGAAGACGTCTAATTGAATACCGCACCGTTCTTGTAGGCAAATCTAACGCCTCGATAAGCTCACGCTGAGTGCGTTGGCCGTGTTCTTCAAGGTATCTGAGTAGTGGAATTGCCTTTTCTGGAAGTCTGATGTGTGTGTTCATTTTATTTCCTCTGCAAAATCAAGATGACTATCGTAATATATAAGAACTTTGGTCATAGATTTGAATACAAAGTGTGCAAAGACCCGAGGAGGTAATTGAATGCGAATTCCAATTCTGTCATATTTATAAGGTTCGTGATGTGGCGTCACAATATTTAAAAAGACGATTTTCGAATGGGGATGATTCATAAACGAATAATCGAAGGGTATTCAAGAATATCGAAATATTTTCAATGAACGGGCTGATATGCTGCGCATTTTTTACTAATTATATAAGGGTGTTGGAAATTGGTTAAGGAAAATACGACCGGAAACGTAATTTTGTCGGATTTCGGTGTGTAAACCAATGAAACAATTGAGTAGTCAGACTTTTGTGAACGATAATCGTACCGAACATAGTTAATAAAGTACGATAATTTTACTACAATTACGAATTTTGTCATGGCTAGTTGTTGACTTTTGGTAAAATATTTTTCACCCATTGTCGCATTTGGCGCCAAACGGTAACTATGTTTCGAGTAAGATTGTAGTGATCTATTTATTTTAATATCTAATAGGGACATTGTCTAGTAAACTTATGTTCAATCAGCTAATTCAATACTGGTCACTGGATTTGAGATTATCTTTGAATATCTCTGTTAATTAAGACGTCAAAGAACGATTGAAGTAGACTACCAAGGTTTTTACTTTAGTTGTCCCAAATTAATCAGTTAATATGGGAAAGAAAGTAACACTTTGAATATCTTTAATGCTCATTCTCGGTATCTTTCTCTCAATCTTTGCGCCAATCTTTTCCTATATTGATGGAGATAGCGTAAATGCATAATTTGGATTACTGTCTGCAGATTCCTATGACAAGGATAACTAGTCTATCCCAATTGTAATTAGTTAGATTTCCTATGTCATGTTTGTGATACTTGCTGCAACACTACTAATGAAGGTCT
>JACZSS010000500.1 GCA_022574115.1 Candidatus Heimdallarchaeota archaeon
AACATTCTTACCACCCAATGACTGAAATTAGATTTGCTTCTGGCAGAGTTAGCGAAATTGGAGAATTTGTAGACAGTTTATTTGATAGTATGCCCGACCGATTTGTGCAAGGGATTAATTGTGAAATCCTATTAGTAGATGATCTAAATTACCAAATTATGACCACTGATTTCCAATCAATACGAAAGATTAACATTGATCGAGTAAGCCGTCATAAAGCTCCTGAATTCTTATATCAGATAAGTTATTCCAACGGACGGGATGTGATAGTAACACCGGAACATCCAGTCTACACCTACACTATGGCAGGTATCTCAACAATTGATGCCAGTAAATTGCAACCAGATGCATTTGTCCCTGGGATAAGAGAACTTAATTTCAACTCATGTACGACAATATTTGAGACAAATTTTACCAGCGGAAGAAAAAGATTGATTCTTCCTTCCCAATTGAATCTTAGCTTTTCGTTGTTTTTAGGATATTGTGTTTCTGAGGGCTACAGTTACAAAAGTTCGACTCATGAAGTGGGATTAAGTAATTCAGATCCAGTTATCATCTCAAAAATGATTTCGTGTATAAGGGAAACTTTTGGAATAGAACCAATCGATGACACTACAAGAAATAAGAGGATCAGAATTATCTCAAAAAATGTGTATGAGTACCTTCATCACAATTTTAAGGAATTGATGATGTATAGCAGCTTAAAGCGAATACCAGCTAGTATTTTTTCAGCGACTGATGACTACAGAATCGCATTTCTAAGCACAGCATTCGAAGGAGATGGTCTGATAGAAGCAGAATCATTATGCTATTGTACCACATCGAAAAAATTAGCTGGGGATTATCAAGATTTACTCTCCACGATAGACATTCAAACTCGAATAATTGTTGAAAACTATCTATTTGCTGATGGCAAACAACACCTAAGCAGATTCAAGGTTTACATACGAGGTGATTCACTGATACAATTTGTGGAAACGGTAATACCTCATTATTCAGATCATTCTCAGGTATCTTACTTACTGAGACGAAGTTCACCTAGGAATTGCTCAGGTGATGTCCTCCCAGGTCAAGTAGCAGAAATCATTATTCGAATAATGAAGCAATTAGGATTAACATATTCAGGCGAATTTGGGAGGGTTCAAACACAAAATCAGGGCATTACCATTATTTCGGCAAGAAAATACCTTAGAAAAATCAGAAGTAGAATTAAATTCATTTGTGATAATATTGACAAAACACAAGACCTCAAAGCTATTCAACATTTACTAGCATATCCTCAGGCTAGAGTAGGTTCAATCCTACAAATGAAGCGAGCTATTGTAGGATACAAGGAGAGAAAATCAATCTCTAACCAAGAATTGGTTTTTGACCTAAAAAGTCATTTCAAGTCCATCTTAGATGAAGTGTCAAAGCAAGTGGATTCTATTGAAGACCTAATGTCATTTCAGTGGGTTCGGGTCAAAAAAGTTGAGAAGATCCCAAATTCAGGTCCCGGTAAAATCAATTGGGTATATGATGTAACCATAGAGCCTACTGGGAATTTCATCAGTAACAATCTAATTCTACACAACACGGTAAGTATCGCAAAAGCAGGAATAGTTGCAACTTTGAATTCAAGAACAGCAGTCATGGCTGCTGCAAATCCTAAGTACGGTCGATATGAGCCGCATCGTACATTTTCCGAAAATGTCAATTTATCGCCAGCTATTTTGTCAAGATTTGATCTCGTGTTTGTTCTGCGGGATACTCCTGAGCTTAAGGAAGATACACGTATGGCAAGTCATATCCTCAAACTTCACCGATTGCACGGTACTGCTCAATCTATTAAACCTCCATTAACCGCAGATCAGCTGAAAAAATATATAGCCTTTGCGAAATCAAATTACAATCCGGTACTGACGGAAGAGGCGGCCGAAGTCCTTGAAGAATTTTATGTTACCATGCGGAATACCTACGGAAGTTCAGACGATGGAGGTTCACGAGGTCGAGTGACCATCACTGCGCGACAATTGGAAGGTATTATCCGATTGGCAGAGGCAAGAGCAAGGGCTGCACTCCGGAATCAGGTTACGAAACAGGACGCGGTGAAGGCAGTGGAGTTAATGAAGGATAGTTTAAGCCATACAGCAATCGATCCTGCAACTGGCGAAGCAGATATAGATGCCCTGTTTTCACCTCACACAACTGCACGGCGATCTAAACTGTCCACCCTTGTATCTCTCATTGATTTTCTCAACAAACAATATAGTGGCAAGCCCTTCCCCCAAGAAACCTTGCTAGAAGAGGCTGAAAAAGAAGGACTAAATCGTGATTATATTACTGGCGTTATTCGGCAGATGTTAAGGGATGGTGCACTTTACCAACCAAAAGCTGGAACCTTAAAGAAACCAGATACCTGAGCCAGTTTGTAAATGACCGACAAATTGTCAATCGACGAATTCATGATTGCGATCGATGCGGTGACGGCAGGTAAAATTCAAGCCCTCGTAGATGATGGTAAATACAAGACACATGATGATTTTCTGAATGATTTTGGCAAAGAAGGAGTTGAGTTTAGATTCCAATTTTCGATAATGAATTTAGTAAAAGATTCCCCAAATGAAGATTGGTTCTTTTGGAGTGAGTATGATCGTTTGGCTGGATATCGAAAAATGCAAGTAACGGGTGCGATCATAAGCTCGTTTGACGCCGTAATCCATGAAATGAATGATGACCCCGATAAACTTAAATATGGGAAAAAACTATTTCTCCAAATGATATCGGATGAAGAAGAAATAGATTCTGCTTATTATAATAAAGATGATTTTAATTCTGTGTTGTGGGAAAAAGGATATAATGATTATTTAATGTGTCGCGATAAATTTAGTGAAATAGATGAACCAAATATTTCCGATGAATCGACTCCTATTGAAACAGGTATAGAATACGTGGTCAAGAAATTCGATGATATTGTATCAAATAGGCCAGCAGCGGTATGCGTTAATTTTGCCACCGCTGTATTATCTAATAGTGTATTCACGGACCCAAAGGATCGCTACTATTATCAGACTAAAGCTCCCATAATTGTTAAACTAGAAGGACATCATCTGACACTCCATTCTTTATTTATTGAAGAATTTTTTCGTAAGATCCAAGATTCAGCATTTTAGTTATTA
>JACZSS010000501.1 GCA_022574115.1 Candidatus Heimdallarchaeota archaeon
TAGCAAATTTCCAGGCTATCTGCCATTTTGGGTGATGTTCTGTGGAGCCAGCATTTTGCCTGTCTTTAAATTCATTATATTTGAAAATTACTCCATCAATCTCAAAGTCTAATTCTGAACGTTTTTGTTCAATTTCTCGAAACACCTCATCGATGTTGTCGGGTGAATTTTCCTCAATATGGATAACATCTGCAGGATCAAATCCCCAAAGATGGAGCGTAGTTGAAATTTCATGAATTGATTTGTCATGGTCAAAACCTATCATATCGAATGCTTTGAAATGGAGTTTTCGATTAGCGATTGATGCCAGATCCTTTTGTTTCATTGTTCCGACTGCTAAATTTCTTGGACTTGAAAATTGATCCTCAAGAAGTAGTTCATCATTTATTCGATTAAATTCACTAATAGCCATGTACAGCTCACCCCTGATATCGATCTTTGACTGATCAGGGATTGTCTTAGGGATATCTTTGACTTTCAGAACTGCATGAGAAACATCGTCTCCAAATTGGCCATTTCCTCTGGTAGATGCTTGTATCATAACTCCATTATTGTAAACGATGGATAAGGAAAATCCATCCACTTTGTAACCCGCATAAAGAGAACGAGAATCGATTTTTGCAGCCCACTTGACTACTTCGTCCAACGATGACGCCTTAGCGCTTGAGAGCATAGGTGGATCATGTTCCACTTTGCCACCTACCGGAGTACCAACAATAAATAGAGCAGCATTATTTGCATTCATCCCTCTTAGCAGGTCTTCTAATCTATCATATTCTTCATCAGGAATTTCGGGTTCTCCATCATAGTATTTTTTCTTATGGTGGATAACTAAATCTTCAAGTTCCTGTTCAGAGTATTCAGATTGATCGGTCATTTTGAGCTTATCTCCAGAAATTCAACGGATGTAATAATCCAGTAGATCAAAATCACCATTGAAAGTTGATTAAATTACTCATTTGAAGATATATAATCCTGAACAAAGGTATCAAAAACAAGTGAAACGTAAATTTTATTCAACTCTATCCTAAATTACTTATTAGAGGAAAAACAAATGGGGGTTCGTGGATTTGAACGTGGATGATAACATAGCTACAGCTTCAACTATATCTGCAAAGTTTTATCAAGATAAATCCATTTTTGAAACAACGAAGGATCTAATTTTTGCGCGATCATGGCAATTTTTGGGTGACTTGAATGAGTTAAAGGCGCCTGGTTCAGTTATACCTCGTACCCTTCTTGAAGGGTTTCTTGATGAACCAATTTTGCTAACAAGGAATTTTGACGATGAACTGAACTGCATGGCCAATGTGTGTACACACCGTGGTTTCAAAGTTATCGAAAAAGGTGGAAATGAGAGAAATTTACGTTGTAGATACCATGGGAGAAAATATACACTGAACGGTAAATTTGAATCCATGCCTGAATTTGAGAAAACCGAGAATTTCCCAACTGAATCCGATAACTTACCAGCTATTAATTTTAGAATTTGGAAGAATCTAATCTTTGTTAATTTGGCCAGAGGAATTGATTTTGACAAACTTATAGTTGCACTGGACAAACGAATCGGATGGTTACCAATTCAAGATTTTACATTTACTCCATCTTTATCTCGTGATTATTTAGTGCGAGCTAACTGGGCACTCTATTGCGACAATTATTTAGAAGGCTTTCATATCCCATATGTTCATTCGTCGTTGAATGAAGCATTAGATTATCGGGGTTACACTACTGAGTTGTTTGAATTATCAAATTTACAACTCGGAATTGCGGATGGTGCTGAGGAGACATTTGAGCTACCTCAGGACTCACAGGATTACGGAAAGAATATAGCTGCGTATTATTTTTGGGTTTGGACAAATATGATGTTCAATTTTTATCCTTGGGGTCTCTCGATAAACATAATTGAACCGATTGATGTGAATCGGACCAAAGTCCGATTTTTAACATATATGTGGAAATCGGAATTATATGATAAAGGAGCTGGATCTGGACTAGATAGAGTAGAAAGAGAAGATGAAAATGTTGTAGAACTGGTCCAAAAAGGTATCAGTTCTAGATTCTACAATAAAGGTCGCTTTTCACCAACTCAGGAACAGGGTGTACATCAGTTTCATACCCTAATATCTAGGTTAATGAAAAATTCAATTTGATATCAGTATAAGATAATTTTTTAACTTTTTCAACGTATTTCTTTGTTTTTCGAATTTAAGTAAGTTTAAAGCTTGATCATAATTGACCCATGTTAATTCTGAATGTTCATGGCTGATTTTTATTTCACCTTCTAACTTACAATAATAGCTAAGCAGAATAAGCGTATGCTCAACTCTCTTCAAAGTATAGGCATCAATCAATTGAATAGGTCTGATCAGAACGTCTAGCTCCTCCTTGCCTTCTCGGATAAGCCCATATTCCGGAGATTCATCTTGTTGTAATCGACCTGATGGAAATTCCCATATTCCACCTCTGGAATCTTTTGTCTCCGACCTTTTTCCTAGGAGAAACTTATTATCTTGGACAGCTAGTATTGCAGCTCCAGCTAAGAAAAATGCATTTTTTTCCATTATCTATATCAATCAAAAAATGATATCTTTAGTATTTATGTAAAATTAGATGAATTTAATTCTTTAGGAAAGGGTTTTTCAATCTATTTGAATTATCTCAACAGTAGACAATGACAAAAAGGGTCAACGATTCTGGATTAGTAGTCCTCTTCCTGCTCCCAGGAGGTATTATACTGATATCATTTGTCTTACTTTGGAGATCATTTAGAAAGAAAACACGATTTGGCTATCGACAAGAAAACTAAAAATATCTGACATTGCAAATGGCCATTTAGTTGAAAGGTTTTATTCAGTTCTATTTGAAATGAGTACGTGGAACTTGATCTTGCACGATTTCCCTTAATCGGAATGCTTCACCTTCCTAAATTACGGTACAATAAAGGAATTGATACGAAATCTCTTTCGGCAGAACTAAAAAAATTAGAGGAAGCCAACTTCTCCGCCGCATTAATTGAGAATTTTACCGATATCCCTTTTTCAAAATCGCAAATTTCGGATTATGAATTTGCCAAAATATCAGTGATTGCAAACATTTTGAACAATGAAAGCTCTATTCCAATTGGAATCAATATACTTAGGAATGCAGTCGAACA
>JACZSS010000502.1 GCA_022574115.1 Candidatus Heimdallarchaeota archaeon
GAGTTGGGATGGTTTTACAATCATCCGATGATATTATAATTGAAGGCAATAATTTAACTATAAATGGTTATTCTGGCCTATTTTTTGAAAACAGTTCCAATAATTTCGTTCTCAACAACAATATTAACGGTAATGGTGATACGGCTTCTTCGGCACTATCCACCATGAGTCTTGATCTCTATCAATTAATTACTTTTGCTGGGTTTGCGTCTTCAGGATTCTTTATGGACCCCTCAACTAATAATACAGTGTCTGGAAATGATTTGAGTGACAACAGTGGAGACGGATTAGCTTTAGAATTTTCTTCAAATAATACAATTACGGGTAATACCGCTGATAGTAATGGTTTCACTGGGGTGTTCTTTATGAATTCTGATGATAATGACATTATTGGGAATGAATTCTCTTCGAATGGTGCAACTGCACTTCAATTAGAGACCGCAGGGTTAAGTTTGTTTGAATTAAGGTTATTTGCTGGCTTTGCAAGTTCTGGTTTCTTTATGGATCCTAGCTTTGGTAACCATGTTGCTGACAATGTGATAAGGAACAATTTTGGAAATGGTTTGACTCTTCTCTCGTCAGATAAAACTGAGATTCTTAATAATACAGTGTCTTCAAATGCCGTCGACGGTATATCTTTAATTAATTCATCATTCAACGACGTTTCAGCAAATCGAATCGGCAGAAATGGAATTGGTGCAGCTGCGAACCCAGGAGCACCCGGTCTGAGTCTGGATAGCATGAGATTGTATGCTGGATTTGCAAGTTCTGGTTTCTTTATGGATCCTAGCGAGGATAACACTTTTGTTGGGAATAATGTTACTGATAATGATGACCTTGGTGTTTTTCTGTTACAAACAAACACGAGTATCATTGCAAACAATACGATAGATACCAGTGGCGGAAATGGGATCAAGTTCATAGATTCATCGTTCAACAATGTAACAGGAAACTCAATATCCGGTAATGGTTTCAACCCATTTGTACCCCCAGAAGAAGAAGAAGGTCTATCACTTATGGCGGGTTTTGCGAGCTCTGGTTTCTTCATGGACCCCTCGGATGACAATCTTATTGTAGGAAACAATTTTACTGGTAATGGTGATTATGGATTTGTTTCTCAAGCTTCAACCAACACAAATTTCGAGGGTAATCGAGTGCTTAACCATACATTATATGGGTTTATCCTAGATGGTTTAACTAAAAATTCCAGCTTCAAAGGAAACAACTTTGAAAACAACAACAATAACGGCATACAAGCCTCGGATTCAGGTTCAGGAAATAAATTTGAGAAAAACTTTTGGTCTGATCATGATAATACAGATGCCGACTTTGATGGAGAAGCTGATACCCCATACAAATTGGATGGATTGGCAAAAAGCATAGATGACAAAGCATCAAACATTCGAAATGGGCTTAATTTTCATGAACCACTAGTTCACGTTGGTCCACAAAATATCAATGTCGGTGATCTTGATGAGGATCGCATTAAGGTATGGGCGAATTTGAGTGATGGTTTTCGTGCGTTGGCATTTGATTTGACTAAAGTAAAACTTAATGGTTCACTTACCCCCACTAGAGGCTTTCTTTATGATAAACAAAGCTTTCTTTTCCTTTTCAATCGTCAACTCGTTAGTCAGATGATCATAGACTTATTTGAAGAAAGAGAAGAAGAAATCACCTCAAAATCAAGAGTAGTACTCGAACTTACTGGCAGAGTAAACGACGATCTATTAGATTTGAGGGGTTCTGATGAAATCAAACTTAGCCGGTCTCAGAATGAAAAAACTAACCCTAGACAATTCATACTAATTATAGGTGGTATTGGAATTATACCCACTGCCTTTAGAAGGAGAAAAAATAAGCAGAAAAAATTGTTGAGTCATGACCTTTAGTAAGATCTGAAACTATCTTAATTGTATGCATTATCAGCAAATTGTTAACAGCTTAAATTACTAAGTTTATTCAATCAGATTCATTTCTGATTAGAGGCTTTAGGGTTAGAGCCATTGTGTCAATGAAAATTGGTGCATTAACCATTAACTCATGTATAACAAACAACCTTTTAATCAGCTACAAGAAATATTGGTTGTTTGTACGATTTGATCAAGGTGTATTAAATGCTGAATAAACTAAGCTGTAGATCTTATTTATTGATAACTTTAATCAGTTTAACCTTATTAATACAAGATGGAGATGGATTTAATCAGATCAAATCTTCTAGAGAATTTACTTTTACCATATATAATGATAAGTTGAGAACCATATCTGCTGAGTCTGATGTATTAGCAAAACCAAATAAACAAAACAACCAAATTGTGCTCTTTACCAGCTCGAGGAGTTATTCCAAATTTATTCAGACTACTAATTCTACAGTAAAGAATCTCTATCCGAATTTACGTGCATTAAGAGTCGATCTATTGTATTCAGAAGTCCAATTATTAAAGGATCAAGGTAATCAAGTTGTTCCACAATCTTTTTTCTCACTAACATTAGAAAGTCAGAAATCATTAACAAATCCTGATCGGGTATCACTTTTTCAGGAGAATGCTCGTGCAGAAATTATTGGTCTAGATGGGTTACATCAACTTGGATATAATGGATCAGAAGTTAATATCGCAGTGATTGATAATGGAATAGATGCTCTTCATCCCGATTTGATAGGAAGAGTAATTTTCGGGGTTGACATTTCAACAGGAAATTCATTCCCTTGCAAAAATCACGGAACACTCGTCGCCGGCACAATTATAGGAAATCCAGTAGATAACAATTTAGAACTAACCGGTACAGCTGTCGGCTCAACGCTTTTCGATGTTTCATTTGGATGTATCGGAAATACAGTTGAAGGGGATATATTGGCAGGGTTTGAATGGATTTTACAAAATAACTCTACCATCGATGTAGTAAATACGTCGTTTGGGGGTTTTGCACCTGCATGGGATTTTATTGTTGAAAAACTTGAAACAGCCGGCATTATCACGATAGGTTCGGCCGGTAATAGTGGACCAGCATTGCACTCCACTCTATCAGGTGGACCTGGAAATTCACTGTATGCAATTTCTGTGGGATCTGTCAATCATGATTCAGGACTATCTACCTTTTCTTCTCGCGGGCCTGCTCATAACATGAATTTCAAGCCTGCTGTACTCGGT
>JACZSS010000503.1 GCA_022574115.1 Candidatus Heimdallarchaeota archaeon
CTTAGAAACCTCTTGCCGATTGCAGTCTCCCTATTCATGCTAATACCAGTTCAGTTGGGATGGTCAATCAGTAGTTTTTATTTCATTTTGATTACGCTTGGATATATCGTTTTATCTGAAATTTCACATATAAAGTCAAAGTTGATCTGGTTGGCTATTTCGTTGATGCATATCAATTATGGAATTCATCTCATTTGGGGAGATAAACCCGACTTAAGGGAAAATGAGGGATATGTGTTCTTGGTAGTGCTCGCAATATTACCAATCTACCTCCTTTATCTTGCTTATTCAGATAAACAGATGGATGAACTAAGTCGACGCGACAATCAAATAAGCGGCGTGTTATTATCAATTTACTCTATTTTTATTCTTGCATTCATGCAATTTTTGGGCTTGGATTTGAAATTCAGTATCTATTACACAATCATGCTATCCGTCTTTTTATTCATCCTCTATACAGCCCACTCAGAGAAACCTTACGATGGAATATCTATCGTCATTTTACTTACGGTTATAGGATTCGTTAGCCAACTCTATGATAACATAAATATTGCATATAAACTTCTGCCATTCTTCATTGGAGCGATATTTCTAATTTACAGCAGTGTGGTTTCGGAGAAAGCGGATCATAACTTTGGAGCACTGATTTCAATTGCCTTTATCTTTAATTTCACTTTCAATTTCTTGCGAGATCCAGAATTTGGTTCGGATACGGTAAGGGGAGTAGGTATTGACTTGATTCTCGCGGTGCTACTGACCGGTAGCTATATTTTTCATCATTTCAAGCACAACAGTCCTATAACTGAGATAGCTGCAGGTATTACAGTCATCATTGGCGCACTAACACTTGGAAATGCTCCTGGTTTTCTTGCTGCAGGAAAAATCTTTCCACTGATCTTTGTTTTCCAAATTGCTAAGTCTTACTGGATTGACCGTCGATCAGAGGATGTGGATTTGAAAGAAGAAATAGCTGCGAAATTTGGATTAACGGTAATTTATTTCTTCTTCGTAAACTTCGAATTCGAGCAGGAATTGTTCTATATTCTCGTGATAGGCCTAGGTGCCTTGATGATGGATTATGTTCGAGTTCGTAGTTCCAGTGACCATTTCTCTTTTTCCTTGTCCTATATTTGGCTACTTTTCGGGTCTTGGTTCCTGCGCGGATTTGAGGTGCAGAAACCAGAATTCATAGCTATCTCTTTACTCATTGGTCCAATAGTAATGTTGCTCGCTCACCAAGCAAAAGTAAGTGGAAACGCGGATTGGTTTAATTACGCGTTATTAACTAGCTTGATTACATTTGCTTTCGCCACTATAGGATATTCAGATTCGAATAACGATCTACTGGCCTTTACTACGTTACTTTTGCTTCTACCACTTACTTATATTATTTGGACTAGCAACGATGAGAACGTCGTAAACTACAGCATTGTAAGTTTAGCGATTGTCGCTACAGTTATACCAACAGAAAGTGCATATCTAGCCGTACTCACTATTTTTGTCAATATAAGCTACACGTTGATAAATTCATTTTTGAAAACAACCAAGACCTTTAGCTCCCACTCATCTCTTTTTGGTCCCGTAGCCATTTGGCTTGGAGCTTTACTAGGTACTGATTGGGTCTATAGTGCGACTAAGATTGATCTATTTTGGAAGCAACTTGCGGGTCAAGAAGCTCTTTTGGATTATTTGTGGATCACAATGTACTTCATGGGATTTATAGCTATATCTCGAGACTATCTACAACGATCTAAAGAATCGAGCGATGAAGAAGCCCCGATTTATTCGAATCCACTATTTTATTTGTGGTTATTATTAACATCCTGGGTCTTGAGAAATCCATCAGGAAATGATCATGCATTCATAGCATTATCCATTTTAATTGGGCCGTGCTTGTTATTCCTCGCTGAAACCACAAAAAATACCGGCAAGTCAGACTGGTATGTGGGGGGTTTAATCACTGCATTAGTCGTGTTTAGTTTCGGACGTTTTGACCGTGGATACACAGATCCCCGTGATTTAATGTTTAGCACAATAATTCTCTTGGTCACATTAACTTACATAATCTGGACCAGCAAAGACGATCGAATAATTAATCTCAGTATAGCAAGTTTAGGTGTGTTAGCTATTGTGCTACCACCTGAAAGTGCAATTTTAGTCGTTTTTACGGTTTTTGCGAATATTAGCTATATGTTCCTAAAATCCTTTTTGGAATCCGACGACGTACCAACATCTCGTTCGTACTTATTTGGAGCTCTTATCTTGTGGTTAGGTAGGGTACTTGGGGAATCGGAGAAGGTTTGGACTTATGTTGATGATCAACCTGACTCCCCTTTGAACTTCTTGTGGATCACTATGTTTCTGTTTTGGTTGGTTGCCGCGAATCTAGAAATTTCAACCACTGGAACTATTTTTATAAAATTCGAATCCGAAGGCGATGAACGAGCAGACGTTATTCTCAAAGGTAAGATTGATTCGTTGTCTTTCACTTGGGTATCGTTTGCAGTCATATCTATTCTATGGGCAGATTTAGTAGAAGAAGCATTAGATGTGATAGTCCTTACTATTGTTATCGCAGCCATTATTTCTCTCGCCGTTTTCCTCTTTGATCAAAATTTAAAATTAGAAACTAGCTTCAGTTATCACCTCCTCATTGGCTCGTATATTCTGTTCTCGATGGTCGGTTGGAATTTAATTCGTAAGTTATCTGATACCTCAAGCTGGGCCAACGCACTCGAGTCAATGAATATAGGTCGATCATCTTTTCATCATATTCATTCAGTGTTTACCTTACTTCCGCTATCTATTGCCGTCTTCCTCATCCTATATCGTAGTAGAATTGATTTTCCTATTTCTGACCCACAGACACTACCAGTTGGACTGATTCTTGCAACTTGGGGTCCGCTGATTGCCGGTTGGCGTTATACTAAGAGTTTCGAAAGTGATTTCACGCCCATATTGTTTGTCAACCTCATACTAACTTTCGCCTACCTAATTTTAGGAAGTCGGAAGAACAATCCACTGACCACGAGCATAGCCACCATCATGATTTATGTTCAGGTTTTCATGTTAGGAAGTTCATTAGGCTTGGCATTTGTTGATATAGATGTTAGTGTTTATTTTGTCCTATTA
>JACZSS010000504.1 GCA_022574115.1 Candidatus Heimdallarchaeota archaeon
TGGATGTTCCTTCCATTTCTCGGAAAGTCCGAACTGTATGGTTTCCAGTAGTTTTTCGTCGCTACTATCAGATCTCATAAGCTCTCTCAAGGGATATTCACGTGAATTATGTAAACAAGGCCGTAAATTTCCTTCCGCAGTTATTCTTATTCTGTCACAGGATGAACAGAAGCTCTCGGACACCGATGAAATAAAACCAAATCTCGCTTTTTTGTCTCTTAGTGACCAGATTCTAGAAGTCTGTGATGTGTTATCTAAGGCTAAAGGAACCATTTCCTCAGTTTGTTTCATAATCTCTATCAATTCTGCTGATTTAATGAAACCGTCTGCTTCCCATCCTACTCCGGTGAAAGGCATGAGCTCAATAAATCGAATTTCTACTCCCTTTGTTTCTGATAAGTCAATAAATTGTTTGAGGCTTTCTGCATCCGTATTGAAGTCCCTGATCGAGACTGCGTTTATCTTGATTTTGTGGAATCCGGCCAAGTTCGCTGCGTCAATACCAGCCATGACTTTTTCAAATTCATCCCTTCGTGTAATTTCCCCAAATTTATTCCGGTCAAGTGTGTCAAGCGAAATATTTAGTCTATCTACTCCAGCGTCTTTTAATTCTTGAGCAACGTCCGCTAGGCCGATTGCGTTTGTGGTGATAGCTAAGGAAATTTCAGGATTATTGGTTTTGAGTAGGCGACATAATTCACAAAGTTTTGTCGAACCAATGGTTCCCCGCCAGTTAATCTGAAATTTTTTATACCGTGATCACTAAAAAGATGGACGAGTCTTCCTATTTCCTCAAAGGTCAAAATTTTTGATTTCTCAACCCAGTTGACACCGTCTTCGGGCATACAATACTTACATCTAAGATTACAACGATCGGTCACGCTAATTCTAACTGATCCAATTACGCGATTGAATCGATCAATCAGTTTATCGCCCATCTAGTATTCGAACTCTCAGCAATGCAAATAAGCTCATCGATAGCTGTAAACAAATTGTGTCTAGTTTTTGTACTAAGCACTAAATTTTAAATAAACCAAGTGATATACAGTTATTGTATGAAACTAACTCTTGATAGAATGTGCGTGTCAACTGGTAACCTTTGTGCATCCTGTACAGCGCGATTCAATAATGGAGATATAAGCGATATTGACATTGCAGTTGGTAAGGCTTTGCTAGCAGTAGCAAAATCTCAAAGGTTTTTGTCTAATATTACCTTAGAGCGAATTGTTACAACTCAGGATTCAGTTGTCTTGATCGTTAAAAAAGGGGACAAGGAAAAATTGGATCGAGCTGGAAATCATTTGCTTGAACGACTACAGGCTGTAGATAAAAGAAAGTTCACTTTTTTAGATGAAACCAAAAATCCTAAAGCGCTTGTTGAAATGCTTATTGGGACCGACAATGTCGTATCTACATCTACAGTGTTTCTTCCACCGTTTTCTGATAAGGAGATAAAAATCAAACTTAAAAAAGGTTCAGAAAATGATCTTCAAATAAATCAGCAGGAGTTATCCCAGATAACAAAAATTCTACTCGGTATGAATGCTCATTTTTCGACATCTTAAAAATAATTTAGTGGATCAGTTCTCATTATTTCACGAAGCATTGTTGTTGCATAACATCCCGAATCCAGAAGAAACTTCAACTTCAAGTTTTTGTCTTCCATGATGGCTGCAAAATATTTTGGTATTAAACGAAGGTTACGAGATGTATGATTTATTGACTTAAGTTCACTTAGTTCCACCTTCATCTTCTCGAATACATGTTCCCATATGTCATTTAATGGTTTTTTCCATTTCCTTGAAGGTAGTGCAATTTCAATATTATTGCTAATTTCACGTTCTCCCTTAGCCACATCCGCGTTCAATCCTCTTTCAGACAAATAAAAATTCCACAGTAGCGACACAAATGCTGATCTTGAGATATTCAAGATTACCTTAGGGAGTGACTTGACTGCTCCTTCGAAATCCTTAGGATGTTTGGCTAAATGCTTTAATATTCTGTATTCTAGGTGGGGAATGGGCCGAGTTTGGTTGAGGATTTCTGCTGGTTTTACATCATTTTGGTAGTCAACTCGGAAGGTACGATCATCATTTGCACCTAGATGACCGATAAAAATGCTCACAGCCTCCTCATAATCTGAATTTATTAAGGTCCGACCAAATTTGGCTGTAATAGGTCGACTACTCCCAAATCGTTGATAGCCGTAATAGTTCAGAATTCCGTTTTCGAATAATTGGTCAACATCTTTTAATGTCTCTTGAGTATTCCGAATCGTGATTTTGAACTCGTTTCCACTCATCGATCCAGGAAAGATTTTTTCTCGTCTATAATGAAACGAATCTAATATTAAATCTTCATCTAGCTCAATAACGGATGGCAGATTTTCTAGCTTTGAGGGGGTGTATACGGAAAACAGCTGAACTACAATTGCTCGACGATCTTTGACACCAGCTGTAGATATGTGGTCTTCTGATACTTTAAACCGCTTAGATATTAATCGAATCATTCGTGAATGATCCATACCGCGTCTTAGTAATCTGCCTGCAACGTACAAACCTCCTGCTTGTGATTCAGTAAAAAAAATTGAAGGTGGAACTGGAACGGGTTTTCCAGAGTTTAGTAGTTCAGTCACCTGAAAATCTTCAAGCTTGGTTTTGATTTTACCTCCAATTCCTCTCAAATCAAGGGAATAACTGAGCATTCCAAAGTCTTCATCTGATAATTGAATACGAGTTCACCTGATTAGAGAAGTTTCAACTGCTTGGTTATTGGATCTATCCTGGATTGAGGGGCAGGTCCAATCGCAACTGCAGTTGCCGTCCCCGGGTCTAATTGGGTAAGCCCCGCATCGTTAATTAGAGCTCTTGGTAGTTTAGCAAGTACTGCTTGTCGAAAAACAGCATTCAAGTCCTCCTCTGAACTGACTTTGACTGCAACTTTTTTCATTCCTTGATTTATCCATGTATTAAACCAATCTGTGCTACTATGCTGAGCATCTAATGTGGCTACAACGGATGCATGCGATGCCTGAGCTGCCATCTTTCCCTTTCCCATTTTAAGATCAGTTCTGATTATGAGTATTTGTTTCATGGGATTAGACTGGGATCTCAATTTTTTATCTATA
>JACZSS010000505.1 GCA_022574115.1 Candidatus Heimdallarchaeota archaeon
TATATTTTGGCCGATGACTGATGTATTCAAACATTCGTTGTTAATTATTGTAATATTCGTAGGTACTTGGGAAATAGAAAACAGAGATCTACCCATTGCCACCTTCATTCTGTTTATCCTATTGCTAAATTACTACTACTGGCCAATGGTGAGTTTAGCCAATAACTATCATAGATTTCAGGGAGCCTTTGCAAGTCTCGAGCGAATTTCCAATATTGCATTTGACGAAAATTTGAAGGAAGAAGACACAGGGACGATTATTACTGATAGTTTTAAGGGAGAAATCGAATTCAAGGACTTAGGCTTTGGTTACAGACCTCAAACCCCAGTTCTACACAATCTAGATTTCAAGATTTTACCGGGGCAGCGAGTTGCAATTGTTGGGCACACTGGAGCTGGAAAGAGCACCATTGCCTCGTTGCTTATGCGATTTTACGCACCTCAAACAGGTCAGATCTTGATTGACGGCCACCCCATTGAAAATTATAAGCTTAGTACACTTCGAAGCAACATTAATTTGGTATCACAGCGTATTTTATTGTTCAAAGGAACAATTCGTGAAAATTTGAAAATTTCAAAAACAGATGCAACCGAGGAAGAGTTGTGGAGTGCCTTGGAGAGCGTGCAAGCCAGAGAATTCATTGAGTTATTACCGGATAAGTTATCGACCGTTATTGAGGAAAATGGGAAAAATCTCTCTGTCGGTCAACGCCAAATGATTTCCTTTGCTCGGGCAATTTTATCCAATCCAAGTATTATAATTTTGGACGAGGCTACTGCGTCTGTAGATTTGTATACGGAAGCAAAAATTCAAGATGCGATTGAAGTTTTGCTAAACAATAGAACCAGTATCAGCATTGCACATCGATTGACAACAATCTTGAAATCCGACCATATCATTGTACTGGAGCAGGGAAATTTGATCGAGCAGGGCTCTCATGAGGAACTACTAGAAAAACGTGGACTTTATGCTGATATGTATAAACTCTATCTGGAGACTCAATCAGCTAAGTATTTGGACAAGATCAAGACAGTTAAAATACACTAGATGAGAATCCTGCATTTTGACCAAACTTGAGAATTGAGTTCATAGAGTTACCCTAATTTCGGGATAGATTGATGAAATCTGTAAAGTTATAGGTCGACAGGTGTGCACAATTCATCACTGCTGTCCTGAATTTGACCAACCAATGATAACTCCCCACGAACTCCGTAGGGATCATCAGTGGTATAAGCCTCATTTACGGGTTGACCATCACTCCAATTTCCCATATTTATGGATTCTTCACCTAGAAAATATCCTAATACCTCACCCAATTGGGTCAGATTTCCTTGACTTGTTTGGAATAAATAGTACGCCATCGCTTTGATGCGTTTCTTGTAACCGTATTGTTGTAAAGGATCATCTACAGCATCCACAGGAAGATAATGTGTAATCTGGATTCACATAGATGATTTTAAGCTTTTTTGTAGCTGCTTTGTAGCTTAAAAACCTTTGAAATTGATAAAATGCCCACGAAATATCTCAACAAATACCAAATTTGACTAAGTTCAGGATGGATTTGACCAAGTTCAAGATACTCTTGATCCAATTGTTAAGCACTTTAACATCAATTGACTTTAGCTTTACCAACTTGACTATTGCCTGTGCATCGTATGAGATCAGATTAACTTACTGAAACAGGAAATTTAGTTCCATTTGACCTAATAACGTAATCACGGAGGGGAATTACATACTCTGTTAAGATTGAACGATTATTTTTTTAATCGTTTCAAGTAACTCGGTTGCTTCTAATCTCACCCAATATTTTTTATCTGCAAATCGAAATCGAATGATTCCAAGTTGATCCACAAGATAGGTTGCGGGCACCGGAAGCTCCCAAGTACCACTGGCGGTTAGATTTGGCAAATCCAAATTGAACTTCGTCGAATAGATGTTTTGGATTTCTTGAGATAACATGAACTTTAGTTTATATTGGTTAATTGTCGCAAAATCAGGATCACTGAGGAGTGGAAACTTGAAATCAAATTTGGTTTGGAACTCTTTTGCATGACCTGTATTCTGAGGAGCAATTGCCACGATCTCAACACCTAAATTCTTAAAATTATCATAATGATCATTGAGATCATTCAACTCCCGGCTACAGTGGGTACACCAGTCACCCCGATAAAATGAGATAACTAAGGGTCCTTTGGCGAGATAATTTTGCAAGGATTGCTCTATTCCATCTTTATCTTTCAACAGAAAATCAGGTGCTTTTTCTCCTATTTTCAGCCCTTCCGCAATTCCCTGATCGGTTAAATTATGATTAAATTCTTTTATGACATCCCTTGGAGTGGGTTCACTGGTTTGCTCGGTCAATATCGTATAAGGGCTAATTCATTGATTTATATAAGCTTGCTATTATATTCAGTTAAAATAATTTGGATAGCTAATGTTTAACGTCAATTTGATCTCCAAGAAGAGGAGCTTGTATATCACTCATTAGAACATCATCGGTCAAGATTAATTCCACAGAGCCTAAATATGATTTGATTCTCCAATATGCAACAGTCGCAAGAAAATAAAAACCTGCAGTTAGTCTAATTGGAAGCCAGAAACCATAGGTATCCACTAGATAACCCCCAATGATTTGTCCAATTGAAAACAAAAATGCCCAAGCCAAGGTATTCAACGCATTTATTTGACTTCTATACTTACGTGGAGTATATTCCATCTGTATTGCAGCATTGACTGGCCCTACACCATTCATCACGGCATTACGGATTATAAGCACCAGGAATGCAAAAGCTAGGGGTGGATAAAACGAAAGTACGATGAGAAGTGTCACGGAAACCATTTGATTGATCACAATAAGTTCCACTCGTCCGTATTTGTCGGCCAAATTCGCATTGATTTTTCCCCAAATAGCGGTGATTATGGTGAGTAAGGCAAATATTAGACTTAGGTCCGCTAAATCCACTTCATAAACGTCGAAGAAGAATCTTGGGAGAAAGGGGATGGTAATACCTGCACCAAATCCAATCAGGAACGCGGCCATAAGTGTAAGGAATAGTATCGACAAAGATCCGGGAGCAAAATCACGTCGATTAAACCACGATGATTTTGTTTGATCA
>JACZSS010000021.1 GCA_022574115.1 Candidatus Heimdallarchaeota archaeon
ATCCAATCTCTTCGTTGGATCTACAGATCTAGTAATGTCCACATATCCGCTTTTCTTGACAATTCTTTGAATACTAGCGACAAATGGTAAAAAATATTCTTCGGTACTGTCCCACTGATCAATTTGCTCTCCAAATTGACTAAGGAAACTCCATCCGATATCGGAGGCTAGATTGGTGAAGTCGTACCGGGAATTCGTGACTACCACCACAATAAATTGCTCGAAAGTTTTCATGTGATAGGTAATTCCCCGCATAGTAAACTGTTCCGCGGCCCCTCTCACTCCTGAAAGTTCTTCAGAGAGGTACTGAATTGATGCGAGCATTCCTGCAAGAAGAACGACATTGGGAACAGTATCTTCCCGCTGGAAAGTGGCGTGAACCATTGGACGACCATCTAAAGAGATCAGAAAAGTTGAATAGACTAACATGGCCTAAAATACAGTAATACCATAAGATCACATGAATCAGATAACTGTTTACCATTTTTGATGAAAATTTGAAAAGTGGGAAGGGGTAAATTTGGATTTAATTCGATTTAAGAACATTTATTTAGCATTTCGGTTACTAGATCAAGCTTAGTTTTCACTTCTGAAATCTAAATCCTGCTAATAAGTTAAAGCTTGGGAAAAGATCAGACGAATCTAATAGGGGAGCGACTTAATCTTTACAAGAAGCATTTATTTAACTGAAATATTGGAAATAAACGCCGATTTACATGCTCATAGCGCCTACGCAGGTGGAGCCCGTGGAAGTAGTTCGAAAAATCTTGACGAGAAAAGCCTCAAACGATTTTCGGATCTCGCAACAAATTCACCTCTGAAGGGAGTAAATCTTTTAGGGACAGGTGATTGTCAATTCAAACCTTGGTTGAATTTTTTGAATGAAAATTTAGTCGAGGATGAAAATGGGATTTTCAAATACAAAGATCTCCAACAGTCAGAAACCGCACCTAAGTATGTGCTTCAGACAGAAGTCATTCTCACAGGTCCAGTACCAAATTCGAAGAAAAAGAAAAAAGCTCATCTACTATTTTATTTTCCCAATTTTACGATCGTTGATGAATTTAATGACCTGTTAGACAAATTCAAAATTAATCATCAGAAAATGGCTCGCCCATTTGTGGTGACGGATACAGTTGCGGAGGTGGAAACCAAATTAAATGCTTTTCTAGATTTAGATAAAGGAGTCGAAATGGTCCCAGCGCATATTATGACTCCAGAAGGAGTGTTTGGTTCGAATACTCGAATTAATTACTTAGATGAGTTATTTGGCAATGTTGCTAAAAGAATTCATGCTATAGAAACCGGTCTTAGTGCCGATCCATCCATTTTAGGGTTAATCCCCGAATTGGATAGTTTATCTTTAATCAGCAATGCGGATGCACATTCTGGAGCCTTAAACCGGGTCGCAAGAGAATTTACAACTTTTAACCTCAATAAATTATCATATTCGACCTTAATTTCGGCTATTAGAACAAATAAAATTGTTCGAACGGCAGAGTTTCATCCAACAGAAGGAAGATATTTTCTAACCGGTCATCGCGCCAAAAGGAAAATGCCTGGTGTTCATCTAGCCAATCAATTTTGTTATTTTTCCCCAAAAAACGTTCCTGAAAACGATCTCTGTCCAATCTGTGATAAAGAAATGTCTGTTGGTGTCCTGCAACGAGCACTTGAAGTTAGTAAGATCCAAGGTGGCAACCGAAAAATTGGTGATGGACCCCAACGATCCTTTGTGACGATGGTTCCCCTAATCGAAGTTATCGGAGCAACACTTGGTATTTCGACTTTGACATCTAAAAAAGTACTAGGAATTTATCAAGATATAATTGATGTAATTGGAACTGAAATCAATTTATGGTCGGACCTCCGTTCGGTAGACAAATTGAAGAATTCGTCCCTTAATCAAGATCTAGTTGAAAATATAATACAGATACAAAGTGGAAATTTCTGTTTCGTTCCTGGAGGGTATGATGGAGTTTATGGAAAGCTGAGAATTGGCGAAACCCTAGATTTCCAGGACGTAAGCGTTATTTCAATCTAGGATCGTTGCTTGGGTTCAGATATTTCAATTTTGTTACCCGACGGATCTTCAATTAACAGCTGCTTTCCCCCCACGCCAGTGAATGGTTCATTCCGAAAAACAGTCCGATGAGATTTTAACATTTTAACGGTATCGTCCATCGATTCAACTTGCAAAACAATGCGGTTCCAACCACCTGGAATAGGCTTTTCACCATCTGACATTGGTCTTGCAGCTGACGTTTCTGGTCCACTGATCCATATAGTTAGGTCTTCTTTGGCTATCTCTACAAAGACTTTGTACGAAAAATTAACTTTAAATCCAAGCACTTTGGTATAAAATTCCACACATTTTTCAACATCATCAACAAAATATCGTACAATTGCCATTAAGTATGATTTTACAGTCAAATCTAAATATGTGTCGGTGGTAGTTGAGAAAAATAAACTCCCTAAACAACGCTCAATTCAAGCAAAACCAGTTTAGCGACAGATCAGGTAGGACCAACCAAGCTAATATGTCAACCCCGTTTAAAGAAATTCTTTAATCCGTAAAAAATAATTGATGGATTATTTTGCATTCGGCGTTTCAGATATGGTGTAGCAGATTTCCAATCAGTAGCAAAAGGCACGTACAATCTCACTACAAACCCCTTCTTCAGTAATCGGTTTTGTAGGGTTTTCATCGGAACCCCCATCAGCTGTTGAAACTCAACATGCTCGCTATTCCAATCGTTTTTATCAATAATTTGGAGAAATTGTTCAATAGTAGGCTGATCGTGTGTTGCAAATTCCACAAAATTATCATGTTTAATAAGATTCTCTGCATATTCAAGCATTTTTTCTTTCATCTTGGATTTTTTTGTTATTGCAATATCCGGCGGTTCATTATAGATGCCAATGCATATACGAAATCTAGATTTTACAGTCTTTAGATCCTCGATATCACTTTCGGTTCGAAACAAACGTGATTGTAACACAATCCCGAACGTAGTATGACTTTTGACCAATTGTTTATACATGGCGAGTGTTTGAGTAGTATACTCATGATCTTCCATGTCAAGAGTTATCTTAACAGATAAGGAATCAGCAATAATTAAAATCTTACCAAGGTTTTTTTGACAATATTCTTGACTTTCATGAATGCCCAATGCGCTAGGTTTTACACTAATTGTAATATAAGCCTTTCCAGATACTTGTTTAATTAATTCGATATAGGTGTCAATATTGATTTTAACCTCTTTCCGGGTTTCGACTTCTTCACTGAGTAGATCCATAGTTGAGGATATTTTTCTCGTCAGCCATAATTCATCAGCTCTGGCAACTCCTTTTTCTATTGAGTTTCCACTTACATATGGGCGAGCAAAAAATCTCACAACAAAGCCTGGAGTAAGTTTAATAATGAAATTTTTCAATGAATATCCTCGAATTGATGACAGAAAGAGAGTCAATTAAGTCTAGTACGTGACGTAAATTTGATCAAAATATTACCGAAGTAATTTAATCTTACAAACGAAATATATAATTTTGTTTAAATCAAATTCTGTCATGAATCAACCGATTTCAACGCAGATTCGAGACGACTCAAATACTGTGTGATAAAATCTTGTCCGTTCTAGCAACCATAAAATACCTTCTTCACGTTTATATAACATAGTGGACCTAAATATTGCTGAAGTATGCATAGTTGCAAACTTACAAACTATGGGGCCATTATATGTGACTGATGCAGGAAAAGGATTTTTCGATAATAACAGCGGGATGTTACTAGCGGCAAGAATCATCATAACCTCAGGAATGGGAAATCAAGCATCTGGGATGAATAAACTTCATGGACCCGTACCAATTCCTGAGCTTGAACTTGATCAGCAGTATTTATGTTATTTCTATATTAATGAAATGACACAGAAACCAAATCCTGACACACCGTATTCAACGGGTAAAGGAACTTACATTGTCTGTATTGTCATTCCAGAGGAGATTAAGAATGATATCCGACCTTACGAAAAACAGATCGAGGATATTCTTAATCTGGAGGGGAAGGGAATTGAATTTTCAGAAACTATGTCAGGGGAGTTGACCACGAAATTAACCGAGGATATCTCCGTAAGGATGAAAAGTATCTTTGAACACATTATGCAGTCATTTGACCTTGCACCCCTATTTGAGGCTACAAGTCTGTTTAACCTAGGATTGATCGCAAACTTACCGCCACATATCAGTATTATTGCAAAGAAACTTATTCTAAATCCAAAAGGGTTACCGGAACGGGACTTAAAAGATAATAAGGTGGTAAATACACTCATAAATGCCGACTTGGTTACACGGGTAACTAAGGACGGTGAATCTTGGTTGATTCCGAGGTGACATGATGTCAGATCAAATCGGAACATTAACGGTTTATAGTACTAGAGGAGGCAATGGCAAAACAATCACGTCAGTGATGCTTGCGACCGCAGCAGCCAAACGGAATCTTAAGACGGTGATAATCGATGCAGATTTGGAAGCACCTTCGCTAATGCATCTCCTGAAGCCAGTGAGGGATGGACCGACTTGGGTTGATTTTCTTGAGGAAAATGTCTCTGATATCAGGGAATTACCTAGAGAATGTAATATACCCAATTTAGACATTATTTACAGCCCACTTCCAAAAGTTGGGAAAAATTTTCTTGGATGGAAAACAAAGGATTGGTGGCAACAGTCACTTAAACGATCCATGATTGCTGAAGAGGAACTTCATGATATTGGATATGATTTAGTTGTTATAGACAATCAGTCCGGAACGTCCCTGAATTCAGTTAATAATATGGTTTTAGCTGATACTTCAGTGATGGTAATTCGACCCGCAACCTATGGCGTTGGCGCTGCGGAAAATTTTATTGGGGAAATGTATCGGGTGTTGCGTGATCTTAAACCTCGACAGGATTATTATATGTGGAATCAGGTACATGTTCCAACTGATGACCATGAAAGTCTGATCCTTGAGAATTTTCTAAATAGGTGGGATGAGAGTATGAAATTACATGGTTTACTTTATGGTGGGAAGATTAATTTCAGTACGAAACTTAATCTGGGACTTCTGGGCGAAACACCAAACATGATGGATTTCTTCGAAGAAACACGCAAACCAATAGACTCGTTGTTAGATAAATTATTACAAGCTAAAGGTATCGAGACATCGTAGCAATACACATTATTTCAAATATTTTCGGTAGTGTTCCAACGTTTTTAACCACGCTGTTGCAGCTGCATTAGGTTCGTGTCTGGGTGAACTCGGGTTGAGAAAGCCATGTCCAACACCCTCAAACACTTCCAAACAATTCCTATCAGAACTGGCTAGCAGTACTTTTTTGAACGCCTCTACGCTATCCATTGGAATCATGGGATCAGTTTCGCCAAATATTGCCATAACCGGGGCATAAAAATTGCTGACTAAGTCGATAGGTGTATCTGATGAATCCTTACCTTGGGTGGGGAAACCATAATATGATACGACCGCCTTTATTTCGGGATACTTAGCGTTTGCTAGATACGCATGACGGCCACCCATGCAAAAGCCGATAACTCCAATCTTGGCTCGATCAACATGGTGATGATTCTTAATATAGGCTAACGTTGCGTTAAAATCGTCAAATATGGTCTGATCAGTATATGTTTTTTGGTCAAGTTGACCATCTCGATACGCATCAGCACCAATCGCAACATATCCTGCCTTGGCCAAATCGTCGCATACTATTTTTTGAGCTTCGTCAAGGCCAGGTCTGTGCATAAATAAAATAACTGCGGGGTAATTGCCATCACCTTCTGGGATAGAAATGTACCCGTTTAGTGTTGGATTTTCCCGAATTGTCTCAAATTCACCCATGTCCAAGTATTCGATCTTGTTGAGATTAATATTGTTTTCACACCCGGAAAGAAAAATCGCCAAAAAAATCTATTTTGAAATTCAAATGTAACTAACATCAAAGTTCTTTTTAACACGGATTATGTCTTTAACAAGATGACACCTTTTGAATTTCTAGAATTCATGGTTGAAGCTGAACACAAACAATTAGACGAGATGTTGGACCAGTTAAAACCACATGAGCTAGACAAAACAATTGATAGCAAGGGCGCTACTGTGGGAAAACGATTTAGACATATATTAACAGCCGAATACAACATGGCTTCCTACCTCTACCCAAAAGAGGGAGAGGAAAGAAAGGAATTGGAAGCAATCACTATTGCGGGATTACAATCACTATCAATTGAATCTAAAGCGAGACATCTGGAGACGTTAAGAAATCTCACTGTACAAGATCTGGAGAAAAATTGGGTTTCCAAAACATCTGGAAAATCATATTCATACAAATGGGTTTTGTATCATTATATTGAGCATATTGCTACTCACAGAGGTCAACTAAGTACTGCTCTACGGGAAATCCGAGAAAAAGATAACTAACTAGTAAATTCGGTTAATTTTGTAGTTGTAAGACCACCCAGCGTCACAGTCCATATCTCTAAATTCCACTTTCCAATCGCATTTTTAGTATCCGTAATCTACATCCCAGTTCGGATGCTTGCTCTTTTTCGGTCTCTTATTATTCCGTAAGCTCTTGAACAAGGTCTACAGCGGACATGTTGTGTATTTTTTTTAATTATTGACTTCCCGCAACCCAAACAATCTGTTTTAAGGATAGGACGAGCGAAATATGACTGAAATACTTGATATTTACGTTCAAGGTAAATTGAGGCGTCTCGATAGATCAAATCAAAAAATTCCTTTCTACTATTGCCAAGAATGTTTATTTCATACCAAGGATTTTTTCTGTTCTTGGCAGAAACGATTCTCATTGATGTTTGAAGATTCAATTCAGAGAATTTTACTTGCATTTCGCGAATAAAAGCCTCAGAACCACTTGTAATTTTTACTTTTAGTCGGTTTGATAAAAATAATACTGAACCATCTCCATCAAAATATCCTCGGATGAAAGGTAGTAAAAAATTTTCCGGGATTTTAGGGAATTTCATTATTCTGGATTTGTTCGGAATCAGCCCTAATGAGACTAAATCGTAAACCATAGATTTCCGACCAATACTCAGTTCATAAAGGATTCCAGTTGGGATTATTCTTGGCTTAATAGGAATGTTACTGGCCATAGCAGAATTGATTTTTTGTAACAAGGTTAGGTCTTTAATTGCGATTTTAAATGAATAGTGAAACTTTGCTTTATTTATCCGAATTGTTCCATCTGAATAGATAAACCCGAGGGCATATGCCATTGGATCATTCCATTCTTTGAAAAAGTTTAAATTGATTTGATACTTAGTAATCCTTTTTCTATTTTCTTTAAAGAGACCTAATCTTTGACGTTTCCATTTAACAGAGGTACCAGTCCGATTAATTAATATCCCAATAGCTTGGTCACTCAAATGAATATTTTCTCTGATAGTATCAATCTCAGTTAGAGTCCAAGGTCTCCCCAAATAATCTCTAAATATTGGTAGTTTGTTATTTAAACTTCTGAAATTTTGTATATTGTCAATTAAATGTGTCTAACTTTTAAGATTTAACAACACCCGGAGTCGCCCGTGCAGGAGCCACATCCACCCCCCGCGGAGGATTGTGATAGCAGTTCAGAATTGGGACTGGTAATTTGGAAACCGGATTTCTCTCCTTCTACGAAATCAACATTTGCTCCATCTAGATACGGAAATGATATTCGATCAATTGCGACTTCAATGCCTTCATAGAAGCACACATGATCATCTTCACTTCTTCGGGTATCCAGAGCCATTCCGAATGAGATTCCTCCCGCAGCGGATTGAACAAATAATCTGAGGAAGAGTTCATTGCGATCCTGTTGACTGATAACAGCATTTACTTGATCGATAGCGGTTTGTGATATTGTTACGAATACTTCAGAGGTTTCGGTGGTGACAGTTTGCTCTGTTGACATAGATTTATCTCTATACTAGTATATCCTGTCTATTTATTAAATGCTTAGTTTATGGTAATTATTTCAAATCGAGTTCTTTACGAAATTATCACAGGGAAATTACTGGGGGTAGAGGATCGATATTCCAGAAGCTACGACATTTCCAACTGTAAGTACCAAGCCGATTGAGTATATTGCGATTATTTTGAATTTTTTCATGTTTTTTTCTCCATTTACTATTTGGCTTTCGAGATTTAAGATCTAAAAGATGTAGAGCTCGATCTCAGAATTATATATGTTCACTTGCTATAAGTATATTTGGTGCAAAAAATTCCGTCCAATGGACAATAGGCATGTATGAGGTACCCCAATCAGGAAAAGTTACATGGTTTTTGTCTCTGATTAAATAATTTGAGGAATTAAAATCGTTAAACCTCATCATTGAATTGGTTTAAGAATAATCTCTCGCATTATCTTATAGATACATTATCTTCGTGGTGATATGGGTTTCAAAATACAAGCAATCGGTAACGCAGCGCTTCAAAGAGAGCTCGAGTCAATTGTTGAAAATGATCCCGAAATCTACAAACGCGCTTCAGCCATCAAAAAGATCAATAGTCAAGAATTTCTGATTGTGCTCGCGCAATCAGATCCTTCTCCATTTATTCGAGCAGAAGCAACCATGAGAATAGAGAATCAAGAGGCTTTAGCACGGATTATCAGAACTGAACTTAACATAAATGTACGATTGGAGGCAATAAAACGGGTCGCTAACCAAGAAACGCTGCTCGAGTTGTTGCATGATAAGGAACAGCAAGTCCGAGAATTAGTGGTGAAAAAGTTAGATCGAAGTTATCAAACCATTCTGATCAAGATCGCACGACAGGAGGAAGCCTGGTTAGTTCGTTATGCAGCGGTGTGGAAAATAGATCAAGCTCAACAAACTGCATTGATTGAAATATCAAAAGAGGATGACAATCAAGAAATTCGCAAATCTGCAGTTCAAAAAGTGATTGATCAAGATGTTTTACTCGAATTAATATTCAATGATCCATCAGAAAAAGTAAAGCTAGCGGCACTAAAAAATCTGAATTCAAATTATTGTGGTAAAGTTGTAGCTAAAAAGAACCTCTCCTCGAAACTACGGGAATTTGCGACTTCAAAAATCATCGACCAGGCAGTATTACGGGAAATTTCGCTAGGTGACAGTGGACGGTGGGTTAGGGATACCGCGATAAATAATCTTGAACCGTTAGATGAAAATTTAGAAACGTTGCGATATGCTTCCTGTTTTGACAAAGATGAAAATGTGAGATATAGAGCTGTGAAAAAAATAAACAATAATTCTATATTGAGCCAAGTAGTTTCCAAATCCGATTTTATCGACAGTAAAAAAGGTGCGATTGAAAGGATTTCTGATATTGATGAACTTGTTACCCTTCGCTTAACAGCACATCATGAGGTACAAGAAATAATCCGTTCTCGAATTAACGAACTACTTGAGAATAATCCACAAAGAACCTTGCCCTAGGAAATCAGAACTTACCGTTTACGATTTTTCATCTAGGTCCAATCATTTTCATTGCATCGATAAAATATCAGTTTAAACGAAATACTGATTATTGGGAGATGAATCGTCTGAAATGGTTCTCTTTATTGTGTGGATCAGTCATAGCCGACTTTCAAGGAATTTATACAATTCTTGTTGACCCTTCAATAAAGGTTCACGGTTTCTCACACACCTTATTAGGCTCAATTCTTTATAACAGCTTGTTTACATTGGCCGTCTGGGTAATAATGAATATAATACTCTCCCTCAAGAGTTGCAGAGCCGAATCTTCATTTCTTAAGAAGTTAGAAGAGAAAGATGCTTATCATCTAAATTGTATATACAATATTTTAAACGCCGAAGTTTGAGGACTTCAGACATTTTGGTGAGATGATGTCACCGCTACTCAATTGAATTTTGGAGAAATTCTTTTGAGCTACTTGTATTTTCTCGCATGTTTAATCCCCTGTTTTTGTTTTGTTTCCTGAAATCATTCTGCGAAAAATGACCAGTCTGGGATTGTGATTAAACAATTGATAATCTTGAATTCAGTATTTAAACCAATGAAGCTTGATTTCATGTATATACAATTCAACTCATGAATTGACGAGAGAAGTATTCCTGTGGTCGTTTATTAGAATTATCTTTTTTCACTTTATTCCTCATGTGATAATACATTCGGATATATACCTTTTTTGGCCATATTTTAAGTTTGCAATTGCTGATCCGACATATACAAATCAAGGGGGATATTCCGTATCAAATCTTCCACTCTTATTTGCAGTTTCTCGTGTATTTGGCATACTCATGCTATTAGGAGTAATGCTGATCATCATCCCGGATTTAATCTTGTATTTGCCCGATAAATTTGTCAAGCATTCTGCTCCTAATGTTTGACCCAACATTTGTTTTGCAATAAACAGGATCACGGATGTCGAAGAGCTCATTTTGGGCTGATTAACAACTCATCAAGGTAACCAAGAAATCACCCGTTATAAGATTAAGCAACTATTTGAGAATAATTTATCGATGAGTTAACCTCTGGAGATAAATTATTATTATATTGGCAAGTGACTTTCAACTCCAAGCCACTTTAACATTAAGAAGGATAGCCATACCCAAAGCACTAGAATGGTAACTGCTGCAATTTTCGGACCTTTACCTTTGAATAATGACAGATGTGGATTGTTTTCCACCTCTGCGCGAACTTCGTCAATCAATGTTTTTGGAGTTACTCTGTTTATAAGAGCCATGAATATCGGAATTGCCGCAAAGTCGTCCCAATGGCCGAAAATCGGGATGAAATCCGGGATAAGATCAATTGGACTGAAGATGTAGCTTAACAAGAAAAAGACTAAAAACTTTGACTTTTTCGGTACTTCTGGATGTTTTACTAGTACAATTAATACCTTGATTTCCCCATGCCAGTGGTTGACCCAACTCCTCCATTTCCGGTAAATTTTTTTTAACACTGCTTGAGCCTTGACAATAGAATTAAATAACCAATCGATGTAATTGAGTAAATTGAGACAAGTAAATGAATAAACCATACTAGTTTATTTGACTTGCAACTGAATTCTCATAATTTTGATATGTGGAATGATTATACCAAATTTACAACTGCTGGCATAATAACTTCAGAGAGAAAATCACGAAATTTGTTCTAATTTGTAAACCGGGAATCGATCGATTTCACTAGGCGTGGGTATCTAATCATTATTTTGAAATACGATGGTTACAAGTGGATATTGAAAATATTTGCAACTGATTAAATTGGAGTTTGATGGAGTAACGTGTCCGGGTTGTATTAATGCAATTCGAGATAAGTTATCTAAAACTGAAAAAATAGATCTGATAGATATTTCTATCATTGATGGTACATCGGTTATTTCGACTGTAGTAGGTGTGAACACAATCGGTAACAAATTTCAGCAATTTAAGGGATGTTGTCAAAACTGTCAACTGACTTTAAAATCGCACGAAGTTGTGGAGACGAGTATTATTCAACCAAGTAATGGGGACGATTTACAATTAATTAAGAAACAATATAAAATTGCCCTCGAAAGGGTCATAGAAGGCATTGAGGTTGCATGTAGCAAATATTGTGTCTGTAAAATTACTGAAGTCGATCGGTTTAATGAATTTTCAATTGCCCCGAGTTTTGCTTCTGTTTACAATTTAAATGAGTATATTGTACCCTATTTAACAGCTGGTGGTTCCATTGTTGATTTTGGATCTGGGACAGGTCATGATGCCCTAAATCTAGCAGCAAAACACTCTGAAGTCA
>JACZSS010000506.1 GCA_022574115.1 Candidatus Heimdallarchaeota archaeon
GCTGCAGATGCTCCCGTATGCCACTTACTCTCCTGCTTCCGTTGGGCATCCTCTGGATCCATATATTAATTGAATTTGAGGACAAAATTATCCGACATTTCCCAGATAACTGTCAATTTCACTCCGACAGCACCCAATTTTCACCGTTAGAGGGTGATCGGTGGCACTATCCGGCCTGGCGCAATCAGGTCCGTATCACCAGACACCCAGGCGAAGGATTAGCCCATGCGCCGGATCACTAAACCTTTGATTTTGAATTGTGCGAAACCCGTGAACTTTTGGTGTCGCGCAAACGTATGGACAATCGGGACAGTGAGAAAGGTTAACGAGACGGCCACCAAGTTATTCAAGCGTGACAAGCGGGCACATGCGGTCATCTTACTTAATCACGTTTTATTTGAAGGTGTGGATGTTATGTCACTAAACGCGGAGATAATTCACCGCGATTTTGAAGGTGATTTCATAAAAAGGCAATACGAGAATTACCAAAACGGCAATTTTGACCTAGTAGCTATTCAACTATTTCGGCTTGATCATTTTCCAGATGCTCTGACAATGTTACCCTCTCTTTCTTGGTTAAACCTTGATAATAATCAAATTGTCACCGTCTCTGACAATGTTGACAAGCTCGTAAATCTATGGCACTTATATCTCTCAGACAATTCGATCAAATATCTCCCAGAAAGTATGCATCAACTGAAGAATCTGAGGTCCATGACACTGAGCGAGAATGATATTAAAAATTGTGACATGATCCTTAAGATTTTGCAGTGTACCAATATTAGTTCTCTGACTTGGTATGGAAACCCATCGAGAGAATGTGTGACTGCGATCCATGGAATTGTCGATAATTTGTCAGAGGAGGAGATGATACAGCGTTCTGTATTCAGCGTTAAATTCACTTTTGATCACTCGAATCTCCAACTAAATTGTAAACACTGATCAATCAGATGAGCGAACGGTGAGATCTCGTGATCAATATCCGAAGTATTCGTATGCGCGGTAAACCAAGACATAGTTTGAAGATTGCGTTGTCATTAAGTTCAGATAGAATTCAAACAGAACTGGCATATTTTCTGGATGTGTCCTTAGTTTGAGTGAGTTCTTGATGTTTTCCCATGATAAATTCCTGAAAGAAAAGTCATTGAACAAGTTATCCTCGTCTGCAATTAGCTCCAAGCTATTATACATATTTCTCAGTGAGAATTCAATGTTGCTGGCAAATGCCACCACGGTGCTGATGTCATGATACGACTCCCTACCGTGACCAAAGGCAAGCTGCAATTGATTGGACAACGTCTGACTCTCCATCCCAGGGGCCATCACAGTCGTGATTAGCGATTTATGGAAGAATCCCTTAAGGCTGAGATCGAGATCATCTAATAAACTCTGATGTGGAATAGCTGCATCATAATAGTAATCCGAGACGCGGGTGGTGGAGGTGTCCATCATTAGTAGATTGCCTATGTTAGTGCGACCTATCACATCCTTCAGAATATCATTAGTTGCTGTAAACCTCGAGTACTGATCGGTACGAATTTTATTATTCAAGTATATACCACCTTGTCTAATTGAGTTGGGATTGCTTGATCTAAGACTATCCCGCATCAACGCATCGTAAAAACCGTTGTAGAAAGAATAGAGTGAAACTTTCTCACCCGTCTTTGAATCGAATATTGGGTATTGGCTAGATAAATCCGTGGAGATTGTCTTTAACTGATATTCATGATACCGGTCGGTTAGATAGCTAAGGATGGACGGATCTAAGTCCGCAACAATATTATCCCAATAAGATGGTGTTATTCTTTCAAACAATGAAAGGGTAGAAACCTCGAAATCAATTATTCCGACGTAGAACAGGTGCATCATCACCTGCTGATATAGGTCTTGAGTTGATCGTCGGAAATCGGATCTAGGCAAGAATCCCTGATCGAGTAGATTATTGAATTCAGTATCGATGAGAGATAGTTGCGAGGCATCCACAAATAAATCAGGTGACCATTCACCAAGATCGAAAATTCGTTTCTCAATAAAATCAGTCCCATCATACACCCATACGCTCTGATAATCACGATTGAAATAGATATCTAGTGTGGAGATTGTGTGACCACTATCATCCACGTACCCTGATAGGGTCAAATGCTTGACGATAATCTCCTTTCGATCGACTTCGACACTATTTGGATCCAGCAAGGGGATAGATATCTCTTGATCTAATAGCAATCCATCTAATGAAGCCATTATCTGATTCTTCATAATATCCAGATCCTCATACAGGACTGTACGGGCAATACTTGGTAGTATTTCCGATCCATATCCGAGGTCTAGTAACAGGTCCACATTGAGAAGTTTGTCATCAACCGCATCAATAATCGAAACAGCAGCTGGAAGTACTCCCAGTTCAACTTCGTAGGCTTCAATGGCACTTTCATCGGCGATTCTTATCTCAACTCCGTTTACATTTTCAGCAATACCTGAATTCAGTGAAAGTGATCCGGCACCATAAAATTCGTCGAAGAATTTACCATAAAATCTTCGCAGATATTCCTTAATCTCATGCTGTCTTTTAGGCAGCGCATCCAGCCATTCCTGTCTTTTTTGACCTTTCCACTGGTTTTCTTTCATGCCTGCAGTAATTTTCGATTTCTCAAGATCCATCATTTTTTCTTTCAGGATTGCATGGTTGTCTTCCAAACTGAATCCGTTCTTACCCGTCCATCGAGAATTAAATGTACCAAAGAAGTTCTTATCTTTTCTAGCTGAAAAGACAGCAGCGCCGCCACGATATGGTTCACCATTCTTGTCCGTACCTTCTAGGATCTGCATCATGCGTCCCGCAAACCAGGCCTCATCTCTATCTTTAACGGGATTGGCAGATGAATAATGTTTTTTACCCCTTCTAAACACAAGGTCTATTTCTGCTATAAGTGCGTCGGTTATTGCCGTATTCCCGGATGGGTCAGCTTCATCAATTGCTGTCTGTAGCGCGTCGATGAAACGTTGATCCACATCTCTGGCTCGTCCATCATAAACAGGGATTGGCTTCGTTGTTGTATCTGAGAAAAATCCGACAAAATTATTATTTGTTGCCTGTGTTTGGCCAGCTATTTC
>JACZSS010000507.1 GCA_022574115.1 Candidatus Heimdallarchaeota archaeon
GGACTGGCACTTTTTGAAAACTTCCCTTCCTTCTACATTTATCGATTCCATTTTAAGCAAAATCAGATTCATTCAGCTTACAATTCATAACAACTACCAATAGTTCAGTATCTGTATAGGAATTGAACTATTAGTTCAATACCCTGTAAAGAATCTGCCAAGATATACTACAATATTGTCCAAATCCATCATGGGGATTTACAGAATTAGTTCAACACCCCAACATTTTTTGGTTCAATTCCTTAGAGACCCGCACCACTTATGGGATTATTTCTTACAAATTACAAAGTTAGAATTTAGTTGATTTAGTAGCTTTTCGATTTCCTTTTGTTATCTACCGCTTCTCATTTTCCTTCTTAATTCACCAAGTGTGGTGACTTTATAATCACTTAATACCCTACCAATAGTAGCATCACTTCTGTAATTATCTGTGATTTCTTTTGGAAGGCCAGAGACATTTCTTATTTTTGTATCATCTCGTTTTTTACGGATTACCATAGGGATCCATCAAATGAATTAATTTTAATATTTTTTGGTCTTTCTTACCAATCCCAAAACCCTTTTTTCTTTTTTCTCCTTTTGGTACTCATCCTAGTTATGATTACATTAGACATTTTTGCATATTCTTTAACTTCTAGAGGAATTTTGGTACGTTTTGCTACAACTAAAACTCCTTTTTTCGCATAATTTGGATGACCCTTGTATTTTATGACTTTCTCCACATGAGAATATTTTAACTCCTTAACGTTCTTTGCATCTCCCACGATTCTATCACGAGGGTTCTTCTTTGAATAACCAACGAAATCTGGACGAGTTTTAGTTGATTTTGATGAGTTAGGTACAAAGTCGACGAGTCAGTTTCCAAAGAAATTTCGTTTGGCACTCGGTGAAATTCTCAAGGACAAGATAATCAAAGAAATCACTCAATTGGGCCATGAAACAACTTATGTAGATATGAACGAAGAAGAATATTTGGAAAAACATGATTTTTCAGACCCCGCTTCAACTTATCGCTAACACCTTTACAATTCTAGCTTCATACGATTATGATGGATCAAAACAACTATAACTCATCCTTACTATGAATTTACCAAAATCAGTCATGAAGTGCAAGTACAAGGCTTATCCAAGAAGTTGCGGAGTCATTAACAGTGTCGCTTTACGTGATGATGACCAATTTACAAATTAACAATAAATTGATAGGAACTAACAATTTAACTCGTTAATAGCACAAATTCTTATTTCCTTACCAAAATTCCAACATTATCGTGTCAGATATTTTGTTAAACCAATTTGGGAGTGTTATGACATTCGCAATTGAGCTGGAGAAAAACCTTGAGGAGATTTACCAAATCATGGCTAGACTAGAGCAAAATGACCGGAAAAGGAACGAATACTCATCTAGAATGAGATCATCTCAAAAAAGGAAGAAAAATTTGGAGAGATCGAGACGTGAAAATGTCACTGAAATTACCCTTGAGCCAATTGAGGGACTATCTGCGATAGATTATTCCTTTGAGGTACAAAGACACAAAGATGAGGTTTTGGACAAAATCGAATTCATAATGTGTCAGTTTTATCGTGATGCAGGTCCCAAAATTAATGTCTTGGAGTCCCGTCGGGTATTTAGTCAAAATTTAAAGGAGCATGAAAATACCAAGAGTATCTCGTTATTTTCGTAGGTGTTACAATGAGTGAAGATTTAGCAAGAAGAAACAAAGAATTTACATTAGCTAGCTGGAAGGCTCAAAATTCATGGAATCCGATTACGGCAGTTAGAGCCGAAGGCGTCTATTTTTATGGAGCAGATGGAGAAAAATATCTCGATTTTGCTTCTCAATTAATCAATGTGAACTTAGGACACGGAAATAAGACAATTATTAAGGCGATTCAAGATCAGGCAGAAAAATTGACTTACGTAGCACCATCCGTTGCCACCGAACCTCGAGCAAAACTAGGCGAATTATTAAGAGAAGTAACTCCTCATAATCTCTCCAAATCCTTTTTTACGACGGCTGGTACTGATGCCATTGAGAATGCAATAAAAATAGCAAGACTTTATAGTGGGAAACGAAAGATTGTGACTCGTTATCGATCGTACCATGGGGCAACTCAAGGATCAATGACGGCTGGCGGAGACCCAAGAAGACTTGCAAATGAACCTGGAGTGAATGAGATTGTTCGGTTCCATGGTGCAGATCCACTGCGATCACCTCTCTACAAAGATCGAAGTCCAGAGGAAGGTGATGCAATTGTGGCAGATCTGTTAGAACAAACTATCAATTACGAAGGTCCAAAATATATTGCCGCGATTTTACTAGAGGGATATAGTGGGACATCTGGTATTTATCAACCAGGACCAACTTTTTGGAACAGGGTCCAAGAAATCTGTGAAAAATATGATATTCTCCTAATTATTGATGAAATAATGTCAGGTTTTGGGAGAACTGGGAAATGGTTTGGAATTGATCATTATCCCAATGTAAAACCCGATATCATGTGCATTGCAAAAGGGATCAATAGTGGTTATATTCCCCTAGGAGCCGTTGTAATGACAGATAAAATAGCTTCGTACTTTGACGAAAATGTACTCTGGGGTGGTTTAACCTATTCGAGTCATGCTTTAGCTTGTGCATCTGGTGTTGCAACTATAGAATATATGAAAGAAAACAATATAGTTGAGAAAGGCGCTGAAATGGGTAAATTTTTCAGACAGGAACTTGATAAGCTGAAAAAGAAACACAAATCAGTGGGTGAAATCCGTGGTGCAGGTCTACATCAAATAATTGATTTAGCCCAAGCAGATGGAGAACCGCTTAGTCCCTATAATTCAGCCCTTACTGAACCAATGCAAAAAGTATCCAAAGTGCTTATGGACAATAATTTAATCACATTCGTCAAATGGAATACAATCTATTGTTGTCCACCCTTAATCATCACTGAAGAGCAAATTATGGAAGCCATGACAATTCTGGACAAAGCCCTAACGGAAGCTGATAAGTACATTTAAGCTATTATCGCCTTTCATCAATGCTTATACAGTCAATTTGATTATTGATTGTAAATTTCACGAAGATAGTTCTTGGTATCCTCATTAATTATGACA
>JACZSS010000508.1 GCA_022574115.1 Candidatus Heimdallarchaeota archaeon
TCAGGCATTTTGCGATAGATACATTAAGGACTATCAAATGTTTATTGCCCCGTTTGGCTAAAAAATTCAAAGATTAGGGGTAATCCTTCTAAAGTACGCAGGTTATGATTTTTCTCTGATCGATTTAATTCCTAAAATAATCTATCAAGAACCCATAACCGAGGGCTACGAAATAACTCTCTACTATACTTTCAAAAAATTTAAAGAAAATTAGAATATCGAGGAGATTTTTAGGCTTATTATGAATTGCAGTCAACACAATAATCTACTCAGAATCAGTCTTGTTGGTCATGGTGTTGGTTTATCAATGTGAAAGGAATAATTGAACATTATTATGGTCAGATGAGGGCTGAATTGAAAATTGGCGTAGGATCCACATTTAGATGAATATTCCTTAAAGTAGATTGATTCGCAGATTTAATTTATACCGACAAAAGTCTAGATCCGAACCTGAATTGAAAAGTAGATGATCAGATCTCCTTTGTCATCTTCAACCACGATTAATTTGATATGAGAATAGATGACTTATGAGCTCCCTCGACTTTGAGTCTTTGTAAATAAAGTATCTTTACTGAGTATGAAGGTTACATTTGAGTATAGCCTAGCAAATACCAATTCAATAAAATTATATTTAGCAACTGACTAATGCATCTGGCCTAATTTTGTTGGCGAACAGCAGATTGTCATAGCTTCCGCCATCTCCTTTTTGATACGAGATTAAGAGGAGTCAATCAGAACTAAAACTGTCTGAAATCTCTAGGAGATTTGGTTTTATGAGAGTATTTCTCAGTGAAACAATATAGAATGTGTTAGCTCACATTTCAAAGGAAAAATCATTTTCTCAAAATCCTCATAAATCATTTTACCCTGATAGCTTGACCTTGCTGTGATTATTGCCACTAAGATTAATTCGTCGGTGAAAAAATAAATAAGGCATAATAATTTTCATTATCGAATTTTCTGCTTTTCTTAATGATTTTTCAGTCGCAGCTCTAGATACATTGAATTGTTGTGCTATTTCTTCAGTTTTGATGCTTCTAGGAATTTCATAATATCCTTCCTCATATGCTTTTACGATGACATCAATCTGTCTATCGGTTAGCTTATCTATTAATTCATGAGTGGAGACGAATTGAGTCTTAAAGATTCCCTCTCTACCTAAATCTTTGATACTGACTATTTTATGTTGTTCAACTGTTTGAATGTATTTTAGAATTGAGACTTGCGTTTTATTGTTTAAACAAATTACCTTGTAGTGTTCCCATCCGTCTTCATAGACTACAGGATGTTCCACCATACCTCCATATTTCTGGATATTTGGAGAAACTGACGTTTCAGAATTACACATGCATCTAAAATATACATAAGTGGTCGATATGTTTTCTCTACCAATATTGAACTCCAAACTATCCTTATCGACGACATATGATGAAATTTTATCCATTTCAATTTGAGAGATTTGTTTGGGAATAATCATAAGGTCGTACAATTCGGAGCAATACAAGTATACTGGAAAATCGAAAATACTTGAGATTTTCAAATATGGGCAATCGTGTTTGATTTTTATTTTAATTTCGTACATCAGAGCAATCTAAAGTTAATAACTTTTGTCAGTTAATAATATCTCGGGTAGCATATGATACCCGATGATTTTCTTGTTGACGATCTTGATAAAATTTGCTAAAATTCTTCAAAATAGATTGGATTCGTCCCGAATAAAACTTCAGAGCCAAATTAACCAGGGGTTGAAATACGGTATCCCCATATGCAGACAAATATGGTTTAAATTTGACAAATTCTGGATCTTCCAATAATTTTGTCCAAGTCTCCGGTGTAAACGTTTTCTTGAGGAAATCTAAAAAATAGTATGCAATGGATTTATTACTGGGTCCATTTCGGATAGGTTCATGAATAAGAATTCGTTGTGTTACCATTTTATCTCTATCATATTATTAGCATCATTGAATTAATACTATTGGGTTGCATACGAAACCATCTTTATCTGACCAAAACACATTGCTGTACAAAACTCTGAAATCTTTCAATTTGAAGCCATTTTGGTCAAGACAAGAGATGTTTCTTTATCGATTTAATCTCAGTCCCAATCTAACGCCTCGAATATACTTTCGTTTTCATAAAATGCTCCGACGACTGACCCAGTTTTCGGATCGATAACAATCTCAAATTCATTACCTTCAAATACAACCTCGACTTCCCAGAAAACATTCCCATTTTCAGCCTCCAACTCAGATTCCTTAACTTGACCCCCAGTTGTGTATTCCAGAGCCAAGGTTTCAGCATCCTCAACACTGATCAAATCGAATTCTGTAAAATCACCATCATAGTCGTCTGAAACTTGAATAGTTGATATAAGATCCGTATCGTCATCATCCCCCGCAGTATACTCAAACGGGGTTGTAGGTGATTCTGCAGTAACTAGCAAAGCAGTAATCAAAATTAAAATAAATCCTAGGAAAAATCCTGGGATCCAATAGAGTTTCCTCATAATAATAGCATACTCAATAACATTAAAGACTATTTTGGAACAAAGTTAAAATTCTCTAGTACAAACCTTAAATCGTCGTTTTCGATCAATAGCGATTGGAACATTTTATTCATTCAGTTTTTGAGAATTAATGAGCTGATTTAATCAAAGCGGAGATGACGAGTGGGAAATGGTAATAATATCCTCGAGAAAGATAAATTAAGAAAAAATCTTGATTAGGGAATTGCGAGGGGGTGAAAGCTTGATAATAGTAGTAGCGGCATATTTCCTGCTATTTAGTTCGTTATGGTTTTTTGCTCTGGACTCTGCTAACTCAACCACAACTGCATTATCAGTGTATCAAGCAGATGTTGGAAATCAATATGATGGTAATTGGATTGGTTTTACTTCACAACAAAAATCTATCTCATTTACAGTTGTCGATGGTGAAATTACCAATTTTAAATTTGAAAGTTCATTCGCATCCGGTAGTGTTAGAGAGAAATTAAGCTCAAATGAGGTCTTCACAATAAATTCACAGAAAAGTTATCAAATTACTATCTCAGAAATTCCGAATGTCCAACCTGCCCTGGATGTTGAGGGGGTGTTTGAAAATGAAAC
>JACZSS010000509.1 GCA_022574115.1 Candidatus Heimdallarchaeota archaeon
GGGGTCAGGAGTTCATCGATTATCCGCGTCCCTCTCTAGAAATAACTGGTAGCAAGACATGACTCTAACCCCCAGGATAGCCCATGATGTCCTAGTCAAAGGGCAGGTAAACACTTTCTACTACTCTGGTGGACTGGGTTTGACAGGCTATATGAATAGATACTATGGATAGACTGCAGAAGCTCATAGAAGGAAACAGAATCAAGTTGGAGAGGATCATTGAACTCCTTGAAGGGAGCCGGACGCCATGGCTGTCTTCGAAGGAAGCGGCAAACTACCTGCGGTGCTCCTCATCAAAGCTTGAGGACCTGACCACCTCAGGTCTGATTCCGTTCCGAAGGCTCGACCCGAGATCGCCTCGCTCCCCACGGTTGTTTCACCGCTGGGATTTAGATGCCTACTTGGTTGCCGGCCGGAACCCGCACTCTAGTCCGCTATCGGCATCCGAGAGAAGACAGTTGAAGGAGCTGGCGTGATAATCCGAACAAACTCGCTCATGCTGGACTCCAATTTCTTCCGATCACATTGGCTTCTTGATCCAGGTAGCATCGACTTGATACTGACTGACCCGCCGTATGGGACCATGGTGCGGATTCACCCTTGGGATAAAAAAATAAGTCTTGTTGAGACGGCGGATGTATTTGATTATCTGCTGGCTCCCCAGGGACAGATTGCGATATTTTGTAGCGATCGTCTCCAGTTCGAAATCTACCCCGCCTTCTCTCCCTATTTTGATTTCAGGTACCGCCAAACAATAATCAAAACCAGTGCTACGGCATTTCACCGGGACCGACCACGCCCGAACTCCGAGGCGCTACTGGTCTTTCACAGAAAAGGGACTCCCATACGGGATCGAATATTCAACCACGAGGTGGTTGGTGAAGAGGGGCTGCCGTGGAAGCGGACAAATCGCAAAGGCTCAAGGTCGACCATGGGTGGTTTAAAGCGATTAGTCGACGAGAATAAGAGCGGCAAACGCTACCCTACGAGCGTGGTTTATGCGCCAAACAGGCCGGGCATGTCAAAGGCGGAAAAACAGGACTCAACCCACCCTTCCCAAAAATCTCTCATTTTTATCCGGGACACAATCCTATTGCTAAGCAACCCGGGGCAGGTCGTGTTGGATCCTTTTGCTGGCTCTGGAACAACGTTGGTTGCGGCGTACCAGACGGGTAGATCAGCGGTCGGTTTTGAGATGGAGCCAAAGTTTTATGATGAAACCAATGAGCGCCTCCGACACGTATTTGAGACGAGCGACGTCGCTATTCTTTCCGATTTCGCTGGAATTGAAATAGAATTGTAGCTCTAATTGGTCTGGCCTGCGAGATCACAAGTTGTGCTCTGGGGAATGACTGCGTTTAACCATAAAACCGGATTATAACCAATTGATACGTATACGTTTAAACAAATTTATCACTAATTTTCTTCTGGGCATGATGCTCAGATTATCGATCAACAAACTCTTAGAGGGAGATATAAAAATGAAGCAAGATGGTATTGAAATAGCCATTGATGTTGAGAGTACAGAATTTTTAAGTGGTACAGTAATTGATTTTGTTGATACTCCAGAGAAGCAAGGTATAGTTATTATTGATACTTGTGGTCATAGAAAAGATCATGGTGATAACATGGCAAGATTTTTACGTTCCGAAATTGAAAATGGTTGGGGAATAAATGATAATGCTAGAGAAGAATTATCGTATTTAGGAAAAAAGTTATCTGATAGTGGTCCAGATACTCATGATAAGTTTTCTGATCTATGGCACGATTTTGTTTCAGGAGAATATTTACAATTTGATGGGGATAAAATTTACTTACAAATGGGTGGAGGATTAGGCTCAACGATGATTTTTAGGAATGATGGCGAGTTAGAGGACATTATGATGAAGGGAGGTGTCATTGACAGATATTTTGACAATCATTCTAGTAGAAAACAAGTCGAAGCAGATCCTGTTTATGAAACAAACTTAAAAGATAATGAAATGATTTTCTTGCAATCTGATGGACTAAGGAATAATACAATTCAATCAATTCATAACTACGGAGAGAAAGGTTTAGAAGGATTTGATGAAGATTTATTTCACGAAGACTCGATCGCTGATTTTTTAAAGGAACATGTTAGTAAATCATCATCAGAAATAAGGGATGTTATGTTGTCAGAATTGGGAAGATATTTCCATCCAAGAGATTTAGGATACGATGATGTTACCTTTGCTGTTGTTAAAAAAAGATGAAAGATACTAGAGAATTAAAGACTTTTGAAAGAACTTTAGGTAATTATGACATAGCTGGTGCGATTTATTCGTATGGTGATGCAATAGCTTTTGCTGATATAGGCAATAAAGGCTGGGTAGTAATTGCTGACACCGTTGGTCATATTAAAGAACACGGTGATAAAATGGAGGAGTTCCTACACCAAGAAATTGCAAAAGGGTGGGGATCTGGGCTTGACACTAAGGAAGAAGTAGCAGATCTAGGTAGAAGATTGCTAATTGCTGGAACCGGCAAACCAGAGTTTCCAGATGGAATCCATTGTGATTGGTGGGACAGTCCAGAATTTTGTTATGCCCGTTTATTAGACAGTGAAATTCACCTTAGCGGTCTCCATTTTAACCTAGTACGTAAAAATGGTAAGTTCGAAGAAATACCTTATGAAACACCAGAGAGGATCAAAATGATGTCTCCACTGCATTTTGATGATCAGGAAAATAGATCTCCTTATCATATTTCGTTTAAGACTGGCGACGTTCTACTTATGGCTAGTGATGGACTTAAAGATAATATTTCATATACTCTACGTTTGCGAGGAGAAGAAATGAATAGAGAAAAGGCAAAATTAAAACTTATAGAAGTTATAACGCAATATAAAAGTGAAAAACCAATGCAAATTAGAGATGCGTTGGTTACAGAATTAAAAGATTATTTTTTGCCTGGAGCAATGAAAAATTATGATCCTATACTGTATGAATACGATGACGTTACCTTTGCTGTTATTAAGAAAACTTAACCACAACCCACTGGCCAACCCTACACAATTCTTATAAACAATCAATCTCCCGAAATTATATGATTAGAGATTTCACTCCAAGATTATATCAGCAAACAA
>JACZSS010000022.1 GCA_022574115.1 Candidatus Heimdallarchaeota archaeon
ATGATCATACTCCCGTGTCCCGTCTCACAATGAAAGACTTAGAACCTGTAATAAAACGAAAGTGATTATCATCTCGATTACGTTACACGATTATTTATTAATCACTGATTTTAACACGTTTTTGAGGTGAAATTAAGCCTAGGCCTTCCAGAAGAGAGTTTATCGTTAGCTGGATTTCCAGTCCTCTGGACCTTAAAAGGTGCTTCTAGGATGGAATATCGACAGATTCAAATATTCACTGCTTTCATTTGGATAATATACACTGGTTTATTTTTTCCTGCAACACTTGTGGACCATATTTTCTTTACTTCAGTGGTAGTTGCTGCGTATTTGATTTCGTACGATCCAATCTTGATAATTAAGGAGGAGGACAAATTATGGGAACTCACTTTGATTGCGGGTTATGATTTTTTTAATGTAAGACGTCGTACCTTTCGCACGTCCTTATTGAGTGCTGAATTACGTGTGGTAAAAAAAGGCGAGAACGATAATTCATTACTACTCTTGTCAGATGATGAGGATGTGGTGATCTCGAGGTTAATGATGAAAAATATTTTGGTAAAAGGAGTTTTGGAGGAATTCAAACTCTCGAACATCAAAGTTGTGATACGAAAAAGGGGAAAACCCAAGAGTTCTCAAGAATTAACTTAAATCACAAGTTCTAGTGGTGATATCAGATTGGCAGACCAACCTGAACTTCTCCTGAGAAAAACAATCACAGAAGAATATCAAGACTTGAAAACCGTTCACATTACACTCGATGATCTCCAAGAAGCACTGAGAGGATGGCCAGGTGTTTGGTGGAATGCGTATTCTCAGAAATATGGAGTACAGGTCAAACTCTTTCCGTACGAGGCGCGAAATGGCTTTTTTATTGATATAGATAAGAGAATGGCAACCCACAGATTTACATCTAAAGGAATTATGAGGCGGGATCAGCTATTTGACAATCCAAATTATTCAAAAATAGTCATTCCCCAATACCGGGAAACATGGTTTGATTTGGACGATGCGACCCGGACATATGCAATTTTGATAACTTCATTAGTTGCTCTTGAAGATCCCATCCCAATTCATAAATTCGGCTTATTCAACTCGTGGGGAAAAGTTTCTTCCAATGATCACCTTCATCATCCACGTCTAATCAAAGCTAGTTGGAAACATCAGTAGACAGGTTATCATCAGAACTGTCTTTTATTGGATTTAATTTTTCATAATAATCCTTTCGAGGGATAGCCAATGAATTCAATATATTGATGATATAAGCAAGTATGATCAGTCCTCCTACAAAATTAAACGCATTGTAATACGATACAATATCTTGGTTTATTTCTTTTATGCCAGTTTTGGCGATTTCATAGCCTTCCAAATATAGTTCCGTCGCTAACTCAAAGTTTTGCAAACGGTAATATAAATCGGCTTCTGTCAATTTAGTTTCCGCCTCATCTAACAAGGTTGTGTTAATCCAAAACAGGTATTTAGCATCATTCAGGTCTGATCTAGTAAGGTCAATTTGTGCTCTTGCACTGATATTGAATGGTGCAGCATATCTTCTTGCCATCGCTTCAATTTCTAGATTCGTGAATTCATAGTTCCATTTATCGGAAACTCCATAGGTGGACATTGGTGACTCGATTTGTGCAGTCAAATTATCATCAAAATCAGGCATTGCTAGCATCTGACCAAATTTCTGTAATTGTAACTGTGAGATTGGTTGTAATAACATATCATCTCCCAGAGTTGCCCAATCCTCCAAATTGTATAATGCTAAACCTACAACCTGATTTGTATAAGGGAATTTACCGTCAGCTGATACAAATCTATAAATTCGCTGACTTGATTCTGCCAACGCTATGAGGGCATAGTAGAAGCCCTGTGGAAACTTTTCATAAATCGCTCGCGTATTTCGCAAAGTACGTTTTAAGTCCTCTGCAACGTCGCTCGTTATGTCAACATACGATGTCCCATTTTCGAAAACCGTCGCATCTCGTAATATTTCTTCAATGATTGGCTGCTTGTTCAATGGTAAGGACGCCTTTGAAAAATCAATTTTCAAATATGGAAACATTTTGCCCAATGCATCAGCCACCTTGATAGACTCGGGATTAGAAAGTAAACCTCTAATATATTGCTCGATTCCTCTTTCTCCGATCAACTCAGCATTGATAACCTTATAAAATGAATCATCATCAGTTGAGCCAATCAAAAATTGCGCAAAATGGAGATGCGTATTCAGGAAGTTTGAAGGCCAAAAATCAAAAGTATAAGGTGTGCCGAGGATAGCTGTCTCAAGGAGAGTTACAATTCTTGGCGCTAAAAAATCAGCTGTGATGGTATAGTTTTCAGAGAAAGTACTATTATAATCAAATTTCGGAGTAACTGCGGTTGGATCATAAAAAAGACCCCTGCCGCCAGCAGTACCAACACTCCTCATGTCCGTTTCATTTTCCGATAAGGTCACTGTTCTCCCTAGGGAATACCAATGCGGATCTGTGAAATCTGTGATCGATTTACCATTTATCAGGTGAATTGTATACTGTTCATTTGTTTGGTTTATGTCGGTCGCGGCATAATTATAATCTGCGAGAAAATCACTCATGTTTTGTAGTTCAATCTCATTCCCTCGAAAGTCTACCGACCCATTATGTTGGCCAAGGGAAGATTCATTACCAATATGAAGACCTGTTTTTTGGATGGAATTTGCAAATACTTCCGTAAACATTAATAATGGGTCTTCTTCGAAGATCCGATAAGTAATTTTGGATTGATACCAGAGACTGGCTTGAAGCTCATTAATATATAATAGATTCAGGAAAGGTTCAGCATCCCCTGGAAACTGACTTTCATGAACAATGTAAGCAGGGAGAGATTCAAGTAAAAGATCTTTAACTTGAGTGAAATTCTCAAATCCCCAAAGTTTAAGGGAAAGTGTAATTGGTAAATTTATTTTATTACCATCTTGAACCTCGGTAGTTAGACTTCTAGATGTCGGGATTAGGCTAATCCCTATCAAAAGCACGATTATGAAACCAATAACTGTTCTGCTAAACCCTCTCACACATTTGGATGAGATTTAGGTCCAATTAAATCTAATGACATCTACCTGCATCGGTGTCTTACAAATGTAAGCTGAGTTTCGTCACTTAAATTGTAACATCTTAATAATTATTGACAACGAATTATTGTATAAATTTGTAGTGAGAGATCCCTGTGAGGATTGTACTAAATGAGTCACGATATCTAAATCATCCGATTCTCGATAGAATTCTAGATTTTCAAGCGTAAAATGGATTTCAACATAATTTCCGAGATCGGGTTGGTCATATGTCGAACAATCAATTGAAATTGTGTCGTTAGATTTTTCCGGGTAGCATGTGTCAAAGTATCGTAAGATTAGAAATACGCTTTGGGAAATAATAAAATGTGATGTGCTTACCTCCAATTTTTCACCTCCCGTCAGGTAAATCTTCCGCTCAGATCGCGATCGGATCCGATTGAGATTGATCCCCTGATAGATTGCTTGAGCAAGATTTGTTGATTGTGTTTCAAAAATTGTACCTAATGTGAAACTCCGCAGGTCAATTAACAATTGATTTAATCTATTAATTGCGGACTTTTGATCCGAGAATAAATCCCTAATATTGGCGAATACCTCGGACATTTTTTCTTTATCATCTAATAAATTCTTGTCATTAATCTTCTTGTGAAGTGTATCAAACACTTCCTGATTTGCTAGGATTACAGCCAATGGATTGGCGACCCCGTGTGCGATCCCTTCAATTAAATCTCTAGCAACTCCTAAATTAGCATGCGTAGATGTCTCTACTTTTAAATCCGCAATTATGCGCTTGAGCGCGCTAATTTCAAACTCTAACTGTCTAAAATTTTTGTTCGGTTCCGTAATTGGCGTTACGCACTTCCTGAAGTCGGATTAAGAAAAGTTTACTGTGAACTGGCAATTAAATGTTTCTGTGGAAGAATGAATTCTGAGGCAGGTATTTGACCGGAGGAGGTTATTTGCTCAAGTGGGCCTTTAATTCCGCCAATGGTGGGTACGTCCCAGGGTGTTCTGCGATCCATTTATAGCTAAGAACACCGTTCTTAATTACAAATAATGATCTTTTGGAGACACCTTTCAATCCGTTTGCAAAATCATCATCAACAATATCAAAAGCAGTTATTGCCTCTTTATTCCAATCACTCAAGAGTGGAAAATTTAAATTGTGGTCTTGAATAAATCTTCGATGCGAAAAAGGCATATTATTTGACGCTCCAAACATTTGCACCTTCAAGTCTTTAAATTCCTCTATTTCATCTCTTATTTGACAACTAGACTCTGTGCAAACACCGGTCCATGCTGCAGGAAAGAAATATAGAACTACTGTTCCTTTAGAATATGCCTCTTTGAGATCAAATTCTTGATTAACCGTCTCATGGTCAGTTAATCTCATGCTGGGTGTGGGTGCCTGCTCTCCTATTGAAACCATTTGAGTCGATAGAAAAACTAATTCTTAATGTTTGAGTTTGACAAATATCTCTGCCTAGATTGATTTTGTCATTTTTACTAATATGAAGTTAAGATCTGCCCACATTTGGAATTGCATTATCTTAATCATAATCTCATTTTCAATAGTAATTTTGAGAAAATCAAATTTCGGATCTAGAAATGTCTTAATCAAGCTAAGTATAATAATTAAATGATTTGGTTGATCAAGTATGATCGGTGTAAGCACTGGAAAACTTGGTCGAAGTCTCAGGAACCCTCTCAATTCAAAGTTTTCTAATATTTCAATCGAGATGCTTGAATCTACTTCTTTATAAGATGCAAGTTCTCTCGGAGAGATTTGGTACTTCTTCACAACTTCAGTTTCATCATTGTCCTCAAGGGGTCTTAGATCATAATTTAGATTAATGAGTCTTTGATCTACTTCTAGGATGGACTTTAGGTCAAGAACGAACTGATGACGCTCAGAAGTGATTACATACCCATGTTTTTGATACAATTCAATTGCCGCTTGATTGTGAGACTTAACCCATATTTCAATTTCACTGCTATTTCTATGATGAAACCAGGTTTCGCAAGCTACTACCAGTTTCGAAGCTACTCCAGATCTTCGATATTCCTCCACAACTCCAAGTTGTCTGAGAAGACCCTGGCCATCATTATCTTGGATGATGGCAAATCCTGTTGTGATTGTTGCATCATTCTTGCATATCATAATTTCGCCCTTTTCTATCAATGAGCGAAATGCATCTTCATCAATTTTCTGAACATCTGGTAAGATTCCTTTTTGAATTTGGCTAAATTCTTTAAAATCCTCCATCGATGGTGCGACGATTACCAAATCTTCAGATGTTGTCATCTAAGGAATTATTCTTTTTTTCTTTACAAATAGATTTAGGTCGGTATTGAGCCAATTATACATTCTAACAAAAGTCAAAATTCGGTCGTACAAACCGTTTCAGTAAGATTAATAAAATGTCGATTATTTATTATTTATGGGTTGAATGATTGAATGATGAGGTTGTTTACGTCTTAGCATTAAGGGTGGTGTCATGATGGTAGAACAGCTAGAAACTATTTCAGAAAGTTTGATCAAATCGCACATGCATGCAAGAAATCATTTGCTAAACATCCTTAGTGATGTTAATCTAGAACAATGGGAAACTGTACCCAAAAATTCTTTGTGGTCTATCCAATCAACATGTGCTGAAATTCTCAATTATGAAGTTGAAACACTGAATAAAACCTTTCCTGGTGCCCTAACTAAAGTTGCTGACAATTTTTCATTGCAGGAATTCCGGATAATCCAAAATGAGATTTCTGAATTTCTTTCCTTGAAGTTAAGGGAGGAGAATTTGCAAGCTGGTTTTACATATACAGCCACAGATGATGGTCCACCCACGGTTCATTGGATCATGGTTAGAACCATCCAACATTCCATTTACCATAGTGGTGGAATTAGTGTTTTACGACATTTTGTCGGACTACCCCGAGCTGAATACGCTGCTTGGGAGCAGATGGTAGATTCAGTTTTTCTAGCCGGATTTGGCAATTTAGAGCTTTAATACCCTAAATCCAAATCTACTTTATTTGTTGATCCGCGTTTCTTAGCGATATTATCTAATTCTAATGCTAACTGTTGAGCAACTTTTCCAAAAGAATCCTTAGATATCCAAGCTCTATGAGGGCTAATGACCAAGTTTGGTACATGAATAAATTCATCCGGACGAAGTCCGTGAATTGATCTATAAGGGCTATTTTTCCAAACATCTAAACCTGCACCCCTAATCAACCCTTCACGCAAAGCATCAAACAGAGCGTCCTCCTCAATCAGTTCACCTCGTGCCACGTTAATGATGATAATGTGAGAAGGTAAATGATTAATAAGTTCTCTTGATATCATAGCTTTCGTTTCGTCGGTCAATGGTACTGAAAGAATAATAAAATCGAGGTTATCTAATTGGTACTCAAGATCACTTAGACTGAATTGATATTCTTGCGGGTGTTTTCGAAATATGATCGTATCCATTTCAAAGGCATGTGCATACTTAGCCAGTTTTTGACCAATTGATCCATAACCAATTATCCCTATTGTTTTACCAGCTAAGTCTACATTAAGATCCTTAATTTGAGTCTGATCGGGCCATTTTTCCTGGTCTCTAACCATTTTATCATATTTTGTCAATTTTCTAGCACTGCTTAATAATAAGCCCCATGCATGTTCTGCAACAGAGCTTGCATTTGCATGACAATTAATGATTGTCTGACCTTGTTCCCGAATCGCTTGAAGAGGCATTTGGTCAATTCCAGCGCCTGGCGTTAGTATAAATTTGACTGACGCGTGGGATCTGATTTCTTCTGGGGGAGAGAATGAAATTAAGACTTCGGGATTGTATTTAATTACAGAACTGAATTCCATATTATGGACTGAATAATCTAAAAACCTCCATTTTGTTTTGAGGAATGCTTCTATCAATGAGACAGGCATCCATGGGATCCCGTATGCTACATATTTCAAATATGAATTTAGATGAATGTTAGACATTAATTACATTGTTCTCTTCGAATAGATCACTTCTTAATACCGTCTCGAGTGAAAATATATTCCCAAAGGAAAAATAGCAAGGTTGTTATAGTGGTCACAATGGCTGAAAATTTCATCGATAGAGTGTAGGTTTTTGATATCTCGTAAAATATTATTGCCAAGAATGGACCTATTAGCATTGAAATTGACTGACAAGCACCCAACAAACCTGTTCCAGTTGCTACTGAATTGTCTTTTTTTCCATTTGCCTCTACACTCCGCAAAGCACCCAAATAGAAGAATGTCCAAGAAGTACCCAAGATTACCTGGGATATGACGATTTGGGGGAATCCGGACATGATTGTAAATGACCAAAAAGCAATAGATGAAACGAATCCTCCTAAAACAAACATCTTTTTTGGATTATATTTATCACCAATTAATCCCATTATGATAAATTGCGTTCCCATATTCGTAGCCTGAACAATTCCGAGCTGGCGGAGATTGATTCCCAATTCGTCGATCAGAAATAAGGCCCAGAATATCCAAATTGCGTTGGCTGTACCATGTCTTAAGATAAAGGCTAGGTAAATTGTCCAATTTTGTCTAATCACACGAACATAGTCGGGCTTTACGATGGCTGTCTCAATCCCCGATTTTGTGTTCTTGGAGCCTGTATCCAGCAAAAACACTATTAAGAATGCTACAAAATAGAAAAATCCACCAACGATGAAGGCGATTTTAAGATTGTAATATTCTCCAACGAAACCCCCAACTAATCCTCCAACAGCCCATCCAATAGATCCAAACGCAGTCAATCTTCCCACTTTGATATTTTTGTCCGACGCAGTCCCAATTATAGATGCAGGAAATATCCCTATGGAAATTCCATTAAATATTCTTACAATTGCAAAAGTCCAGATTGTATCTGGCAAAATATAGGCTACCGTTGTAATAGATGAGGTAACTAGTCCGATTAATAAGAATGGCCTTCTTCCCACCACATCGCTCATCCGTCCGAAAATAGTATTAGAGATCATTAAAAAGAAAGAAAAAACCGCGGCAAGTAGACCTATTTCAGTTTCAGAAATTCCTTTTTTTTGTAAGAGGAGTACAAGGTATGAGAAAATAATGACTATACCACTATTGGAAAAGAAATAAATGGCTGGTAAGTCCTTATTGTTCTTCATTTTATTTTAGTTATTTCTAGCTTTGGGGGTCTGTATTTAACACGTCAGATGTTTTCCCTGTATAATTAATCTAATTCCAATCAGGCAATTCGAGCTCTGCAATGAGAGTGTCGGTTGGTTTCCCGCTTTCATCCCATTTTCTGAATTCATAGTAATCCTTGAGCATGAGATCCAGCTTTTCCTGAGTTAATGCGATATCACCCTCTTCATAATGCAGTACTTCATGCTTGAATCGATCTGGTAAATCATCGTCAGTTGAAGTACATCCTTCACGGACAGCGACCATGCGCAGCATATTGTACGCACGAGATCCCAGTTTTAACATCTCATCGTGATCAATATTCCTCCCCATCGCAGCGGAGGTGATATCATTTAGATAATCTAGATTGTAGTGCCTACCTGTAATTGCTACATCAAAAGCACACATTATCAGTCTATTGGTAAACGATCTTGCATTTTCAAAATTGGCCACAACCGGTGCCTTACCCTCGGGATCAAAACGTGACATGGCTGCAATAGCTCCTAATTTTGGACTTGAATTTTCTCTCATCGTTATTGTATCATGGTAACCCTCCATATGGCTTCCTCCTCGTGGTGAAACCGCATATGAGAGACCCATGCCAATTTTACCTCTTGGTTCGTGAAACGCTACTTCCAATCCCTTTGTATGCATCGCAAATTCCTTTCCACCGATTTTCTTTGCAATTCGCATAACTCCCTCCGCAAGTAAATCCCCATATCCATCACGAGTGGAAATTTTGTGGATTGCTTCTACAACCTGTTCGGCATTATCCCATTCTAGGTTGAGTCCCAAATCTTTGCCCAAACCTTTTTCAGTAGCTTCCATACCAAATGCTAACACACTGCCAGTTGAAATGGTATCTAATCCGTAATCATTGCAGATTTGATTTGCATAACCACTTAATTTAATATCTGAATTCAATATCATAGATCCAAACGCAGCAAGTGTTTCGTATTCTAATGACGAACCGTCCTGAGTAAGGGGATGTCCGTTGTATTCTCCATCAATTTTTCGTTTGCAAAAAGTTGTGCAGGCAGAGCATGTATCACGTCCAACTAATAAGCCGCTTTCCTCCATGTATTGTCCAGAAAGCATAGCATGAGCTGAGAACTCACCCTTTTGAAAATTTTTTGTGGGAAGAATACCTGATTTGCTGAGATAGCCAAGTCCACCGCTTGTTCCATAGACTCCAAATCGTTCTCGTATTTTTTGCTCTTTGACTAATTGATGACGAAATTCCTGATTAATGTTTTTGAATTTGTCTGCATCGTGTAATGGTGCTCTTTCTTTTCCCAAGGCAAAAATTCCTTTGAAGTTTTTAGACCCCATTACTGCTCCAACACCACCTCTGGCCGCTGCTCTATTTCGATCGTTAATGATTGCAGCAAATCTAACCATGTTCTCTCCAGCTTGACCAATTAAGGCAGTGCGAACCTTTTTCCCATATTTCTTGACAACGTCATCATGAACCTCGAAAACTCCTTTCCCCCAGTACTTAGAAGCATCTTTCAACTCCTTATTCCCGTCAATCAGATCCAAGTAAACTGGAGTCGGACTTTTACCACGCAATATTATTCCATCATAGCCTGTCCCTTTTAGCGCGTAGGGGAAAAATCCCCCCCCATAAGCTTCCGCAACAAATTTAGCTAATGGACTTTTACACATTACTACATATCTTGCTGAGCCCATTACGTTGTGACCAACTAGAGGGCCAAGTAGAAATAACAATACATTACTTTCACCAAGAGGATCGGCAGATCCATCGGTAGGAAGAAAATCCCACAACAGCCTTGCACCAAGTCCTTTCCCTCCAATGTACATTTGTAAATATTCATCCGGAATTTGAAAATCACTTAATTCTCCACTCGTTAAATTTACATCAAGCAACTTTCCGTAGTTTCCAAAGGCAGACATATTTCCCCCTATTTATTGTTTAATAAAATATTTTACCAATTAGGAAAATTAATTGTGAGATATTCTCATCTTATTACCTATTGGGTCAGAAACATAATTATTAAGGTCTGAATTGTCCGGTTTATGACAATCAAGGCAATTATCACCGGTGCATCTTCAGGCGTAGGTGAATTTCTGGCTAAAAGGCTAGCAGTGAACGGTAATATGCTTTACCTCACTGGTCGTTCAGAAGAAAAGTTGTTGAAAATACAGAAATATGTAATTTCACAGGGCGCTAGCTGTTTTTTCAAAACGGGAGATATTGCTTCAACCGAATTAGCGAATGAAATAGTGCAAGATGCGTTGTATGAAATGAGTACCATCAATTTACTGGTTGCAAATGCCGGGATGGGACGATTCAAAAACATCGAAGATATAACAGATGATGATTTTGATTTATCCTTTAGCACAAATGTCAGAGGTGTATTCGTTTATTTGCGGCCAATCATTAGACATATGAAACAAAATAATCATGGTCAAGTGATTGTAACTTCTTCAAGTCTTGGATTTAATACGACTGCTAGAGGGTCAATATACTGTGCTACAAAATATGCTCTGCAAGGAATGGTCGGATCAATCAGGAAAGAATTGGTAAAATCCCAAGTTAAAATTGCTACGATTAATCCTGGGGGGATAGATACACCCTGGTTTGTGGATTATGGTGATGACCCTATTACTCACCGGCTCGATGTTCAGGAAGTAGTTGATTCAATTATGCTGATTATTAATCAGGGGGAGCGAAGTGATATTGATCACATATTATTAAAACCAACTTTTGAGAGACCAAACTAAGCCATCTTCATTTTTATAATACAAACTATCAAGATTATTTTATAAATAAAACAATATTGACGATTAGAGAATGTTCTGGCGGAAAAAGAAAGACCTAACTGAAATTTTACTTGATCGATCAGTAGAATATATTAAAAGATCACAAGCTGCTCTGGATATGAGTGTTCTGAAGAATGCCCGCTTCTTAGATTCACTTATTGAAGCATTGAAAAATGATCCCGAGCCATCTGTGCGGATGAATTCTTGCTTCGCGATGGGAGAACTAAAAATGAGAAGATCAAAAAAACCACTCCTACGCGCTCTAAAAGAAGATGGTTCAGAATGGGTGAGAGGATTCGCTGCTTCAGCGCTTGCAAATCTTGATATCGATCATGATGAAATAGAAGCGGTCCTCATAGAGGTCCTTGATAGTGATCGGGATGAAGGCGCTCGACAGCACTTTGCTCATTCACTAGGTGTTCTGGGTTCTCAGACCGCTGGTCCGGTACTCACATCCATCCTCCAAAATGATCTTTCTGCAAAAGTACGTGCGGACGCTGCAGAAGCTCTTGGGTTAATAAGGTTTCAGGACGGATATGATGTCATCGCAGGAGCAGCGGAAAATGATATTAATGGGGATGTGCGACGTCAGTCATTAATCGCAAAAAGAAAACTTGATCTAGACCGTTAATACTGATATTTGAAATAGCTTGATTCCTAAAGTTTATCTGATTTAGTGAAATTTATCAGACAATGATTAA
>JACZSS010000510.1 GCA_022574115.1 Candidatus Heimdallarchaeota archaeon
ATATGCAGTTGGAGGATTTATACTAAGCATGGCCAATTGCAATTGATCTGCAGAGGGAAGTGGGAACAGATGTTTAGATCGGATTAATAATCTTTCTTGCCAAGTGTTTACGTCTAATGGTAATAAAATGATATCGCCAACTTTCACATTTTGGACCTCATTACCAATTTCGTGAATTTTCCCAATACCTTCGCTTCCAAATATTGAAGGAAGCTTTTTACGAGCGGGATATCGGTCTTGTATTTGCAATATATCTGACGGATTTATGGGAGAAGCAATTAATTCTACAACAACATCAGTAGAATTTAAGGTTGGCAACTCCATTTCTTTAGCTGATACAACATCCATTGGATCACCAAATGACGCGACTTCTAATCCCTTCACAATTATCAGCAACCTTCTAATCAATCTTAAAATTATCGCATTAATAGCTAATTCATTGATCAATTGTAAGTCAGTGTTGTTTTGATAGCACAAGCAACTTGAACGTAAATTTATCTGTTACGATGTAATACCTGGTTGTTCAGTAAATGTATCTGGGAACACCTCAATAAACCCGTCTACTAAACTCTGGCACTGGGATAGTGACGAGTGATCAAGTTGGACTTAAAGCAAATTCCCATAATGCCAACGAACCGATTCCTTCAGCGGCTCATGGTGGTGTTGATCTATTCATCGCTGAATTTGTCCTTCATTATGACGAAATTACTCTTGAAGTAACCACTTCAAATGAGACCACTTCTAGTGAATCATTGGGTACCACGGCTCCGATATTGGATAATCTTACTAAATTACTCATTGTCAATTTCGGATTTTGGTTTTATGTAAAACGAAAAGAATCCACTAAAATTGATCACACTTTTTTTACGTGATTTGAGACGTTTTCAAAGAATTAAATACTTCAAGTTACATGACCCATATGTTAATTTGAAAATTTAGAGCCACATAGTACCAAATCCATCTCCCGACAGTGAAAAATGAGAAGACTGACAAAAGGTCACAATAATAATAGGTTAGATTTTCAATTTTTAGTAATTACACCTCAGATTACTAAAACCAAGAAAAAAAAGAGTGAACTGTGTATTGCACATTTTGTGGAAGTGAAAACAACGATCTCGATAATTTTTGTCAAGCTTGTGGCAATAATCTGAAAGTAGGCACCACAGTAGACGAAACGGGTTATGCTGGTGGAGGAGGAGTTGAGTATCAGCCTGTAAACTTTAAGGTCGAGCAAAAATTCTTTGCCTTACGGCCTACATACAAGATTTCGGACGGAACAGGCCAAGAGTTTATGGTTGCTCGAAAAAGCTGGTTCAGTTTTTTTCGTCCGTATCTTGAAATTGAGGATATGCAGGGAAAGATTATCGGTACCATCCAAAGCAATTTTTGGCGAACCAGTTGGGAAATAAGGGACGAACACATGAATCTTCATGCAACAATAACGTTTCCATTTATTATGTTTTTCAGGAAAAACTTTCAGATTCATACAGCAAATGGAATATACAATTCAGGAGATTCCTATTTTAGCTACAGGTTCGATGCTTATGCTCCCAGTGGTCAACTCGCCTTTACGGTAAACAAGAAAATATTCTCGATTAGGGATTCGTTTCAAATCGAGTCGTTTGGTGGGTTAAGTCCCTTTCTTACCTGCTTGGCGGCGGTCTGTATTGATCAAAAATTTCACCAAAAAGATAACTAGTTACCTTTAGAGAGATCAGAGGTAAATATCAGCAACAACGATTAAAATAAGTTAGCTGAAACATGTTAGTCAAATTTTTACAATTAAGTTGAGGTAAGACCTCACCAACTGTTTAACGAATGTTTAGGCACAATAAATTGTTACTTTGTATTGATCAATATGTAGCCAGTCATGAGACCATAAATCAACCCGATGATTGAGCCAGTGAATCCCCATATGGGGATTTTGGAATATTCCGGTCTTCGATCGCCCAATAAATCTAATGCTAAATCTATTTGCAACGAGATTAGGTATAGGAAAATATACGCAATAAATAGCGCTAATAAACTTACTAAAGGCCACGTATACAGAGCTGCAAATTTATCTCTGAGAAGCCAGGATTGAAACAGGGTAAGAACCAGAAGCGAAATAGGTAATGCGACTATATGGCTGATGGTTAACCCAAGGATACTATCAGTCACAAGAATAAAAACGAAACTAGCCGCTACACCTAGAATAAGACCGATAAATGAATAGATTACCCAATTTCCGGAAAGATCAAATTGTCTGTTAAGTAAATAACTCTGCGTAACCATCAGTAACAGCCCTACGAACAACATTGCAAACGCATCACCGAAGATCGGTATTTTCAGTCCTGATGCCAACCCGATTGCAAACCCTATTGTAAGAACTAAGATATGAACTGTTACCCAACTCACATAAAAAATATGGACCATATTCTCTGTGTAGCGATTGAATTGTTAACATATTACCCCGAGACCTTTGAGATATGGAAGTATCCAGATTAAATAAACGACTTTTCTCTTATGCATAAATTAACATCTCGTAATATCTCATAATCGTCTGCTTCGAGTATGTCTTCGCGCTGCTTAACTGGCTATGCCAAGTCACTAGATTTACTTGGGAAGATTTCGCATACGTTTGCGGTCAATAACCAACAAGATTAAACTAAAAGAGAACACCCAACTCAAAGGTGCATCATAAGTTGTAGTCTTAGCGGGTGGGCGCACGGTCGTTGTGCTACCCGGAACTGTAATAAAAACCGTGAATTGGGCTGGTTCTTCCGATTCGAAGTTAGCACTCCCTTTAGTGACTAGTTCCCATTCTGCAGAGCTTATGCTTAACAGTAGTAGATCGAGATCTCCAATATCGTTTCTGTATCCCCAATGAGATAGAGGATATAAAATTGGTAAGACTGGTTTGAATTTGTACAGTTCAGCTTGTACGAGCTTTACCTTTTCTATTTTCAATTGAAAATCGAGCTCTCCCAAGTAATCTTGGATCACGCTACCTATATTGGTTTGAACTTCATCCACAGCAAAGTTGTAGAAGTTACCTTCAGCAGTAGTATCATGTCTTCCCGTTGCGTCATACAGACCTTGTGGGGTGTAATCA
>JACZSS010000511.1 GCA_022574115.1 Candidatus Heimdallarchaeota archaeon
ACAGGAGAAGCCGAAATTGCCCAAGAAGTCATCTTCTTGTGGAATGAAATTAACTAGGTGCGTATTTTGGACACGTCTGGAGATGCAGGATTTCAGCCGATTAAACTGGCAATTAGCTTGCAAAAAGGATATGCAAAGGAATATCGAGATCGAAATTGGTTTAATCAGGTCTATTTTAACAAACTAAGTATGTATCATGCCTTAGAAGGATATATTCCAATCCTTTACCGTTTTGAGTTCAGAGACACCGAAAGGCGGGATTATCCTGTCCCGGAAAACTTGCTTATGACATATTATTATCCTCAAAAGAGAAAAATGTCCAATTTAAATGGCATCATAGTAATTGGTGGTTATCCAGATATCAGCAACGCATATTCTGTTACCAAAGTAATCACCCCACAGTTAGAAAGCCTTTCGTTGACTAAACATGCGATAAGTCACGAACTCACCCAGCAGATGATCGATGAAAGTTTAAACATGTTAGCAAAACCTCCTCAAACCAAGGAAATTGTCGAAATTCTTAAAAAATCGATGAATAAAAATGATGAGCAGCTTTCAACTTTCTATCCAATTCTGGCGGATCCAGCTTATGAAACCCAGAAGTTAGGAATTCCGAACGATTTTCATATCGATGGAGTGTTTGTTTTCAAAGTCACAGAGGATTTCTTTTCAGGAACCGATATTGGTAAAGGAATTCTAAGCTTGTCTCTTTATCATTCAAAGTCAGCCACGAACATCATCAAACCAGATTTGGCATTTCCATTAATATTCAAATGGCAACCAGTTTACAACGACATTTTAACTGAATTGATGAAAGAGGACAGCAAAATCTTACCACCTAGTTTTAGCGGACAATTAATCCCCTCAATTATCTTATTCAATCACCGGGAAACCAAAGATTACACTGCATTAATTGCTACCGTTAATGTCATAGAAGATCAACTCTACTATTGCGTTGCTATTGCAAAAACAGGTCATACAGACGGTAGACCACTATCCCTGCTCAGTTCAGCCTTACGACGAGAAAAATTTGGTCAAGAAAAATGGCTGAAAACGATAGAAAATCGGCATGTAATCGCTGAAGATAGTGTACGAAATCAGGAATACGAGCTGGATTTAATATCAACTAGTCTGACGCAGGTCGTAGCAGAAATCAACCTGACTGCGGACGGTGTATTCGATTTGGGCATCCTTGAATCGATTGAACTTGAAGAAGAATAATAAACGCGAAATATCTATCAAATTATGGTTAAGGGGACGTGGTTGGGCGCCAGAAGTATCACTTTTATTCAAACAGGCAAACAAAAAAGTGATGTAAATGTCACCATAAATTTATGACTTAGAATTGTGTCCAGTAATTAAGAAATGTGCGAACCTGACCTATTTGTATCGAGTTATGGGTCACAAATTGATATAAATAAGGTTGAGCTGTACAATTCAACCCATAAGACACGAACAAGGGGATCGTATTACCTGTATTCAATCGATGATGATTTATGTCTGTTGTCCAGTAATTTGGAAGTAACTCAAAATCGACTGAACCACTCTTTCGATGTTCTAAGGTTTAATCAGGGTGCTAAGATGTTTTTCGACTAATTTTCTAACGGTAGAATTAATCTTCTGAATTTCAATATCATCATACACTAAATTATTGCCAAATGAAATACTTTCCTCTACAACCAAGGCAAAGTTATCCATCAATCGATGGAGAAATTTATTAGACTTTTGGGTAATGAGAGCCAAAATCATTGATTGATTTATCATTCGTATAAGAATGGTAAATTGCTCATATTTAATTTCTTTCAATAAACTTCTTTGATCTGGCTTACCTATTGCTTCATCGAGTACCTGTTTTCCATAAATTTCTATTGCAGACAGAAATCCCGATAATAAGAATACCTCCGTATCTTCTTTAGCAAAGAAATATTTTGCCAATGGAATACCGCTTGCTGAGATTAACATTATCAAGTGTGGTTCGATTTCCTTACGTTGTTTATTTTTAACGAAAAAATAAGCACTGGAAACTAACGTTCCCATGAAGGCAGATAAAGCCAAGGCTAATAACAGCAAGGAGTTATCCTCTGATGATGGTTTTTGATATACCTGTATGAAACCCATACTGGTCAAAATATATTTTACATTCACCGGACCGGCAACAGCATCTTGCAATTCACTAGGTTTAATCTCCTCAGATGGACCAGCATCTGATCCCCAATAATTATAATTAGCATCAATTACCTTCCCATCTTTTCGATTTTCTGCGAGTATCCCATATTCAACATTACCAAAAATTTGATTGAAATTTATGCTAGTTAAAGAGGAATTTTCTATTAGGATCCCATTTTTAAAATTGAATGTTATAGAATTATTTAGAATCATTGTATTAGAGCGCTCTAAAAGTGAAATCCCATTGTCTTGGTTATTTCGTATTAGATTATCAAAAATAGTGCCATTAGAAGCCAATACTAAAATGCCATTTCTAATATTATGAGAAAATATTGAACTGTTCAAATTAAATAACTTTGTAGCTTGAATAAACAGCCCATGACCTGAATCCCCGCGACCTCCATTATTTTCCACCACGCTATTGAGTATGGTTGTCTCATCAGTTGAGATTATTTCTATTCCTCCGACTTTGTTATGACTTACATTTACCATTTCCAATGATAAATTCGTAATGTCTGTCATACTCGCCCCCAAATTCAGATTTGAGCTGAGATTAACATTTAGAAGTGTGACTTGGTCAATGTCATTTGCCGTAATACCGTTGAGATTATTTGCAAAAATCGTCGTATTTTCAATAATTACCGTACTAATGACTTCCATCTCAACTCCTGTTTCTCTGTTATTGAAAATATGAGAGTTCGTCAGATAAAGTATCGTTTTTCCAGATTCCACTTGAATTCCGTCGTCATCCCCACCTTTTATTGTGACATTATTGATGTAGGAAAAACCATCGTAACCCCTTATTTTAATCCCATCTCCCCCTGTACTGTTTTCAATAAGAGTGTTTGTAACCGTCAAATTTCCAAAAGGGCCATCGAATTGTATTCCTTCGTCACCGTGATTTATGAATTGACAATTATCAA
>JACZSS010000512.1 GCA_022574115.1 Candidatus Heimdallarchaeota archaeon
ATTAATTCTAATCTTCTTATATCCCGAGGGTTTAATTCTGTCCAAACCGCAGGTGGCAAGGGCTGCAACCTTATACTCTAAGATTAAGAGTAAAGAAGTCAAGCCAACTAAGAGTACGAATCAAATATATGACTATCTTAAAAATTTACCACCAGAATTATTTGAAGACTCTTAAATTGTCTTTGAAATATCTAATTTGTCTTCGATCGATCAATGTAACCAATGTAAGACCGTCGTACACTTAGAATGATGAGAATGCCTATATCGACTGTAATGACTCATAAATCTATAACTAGGCCGGACACTCGGAATATTTGTCCAATGCGGAATACAATTTACCATCTTTCAATTCTGCAATCGGTGAATATGAAATTGGCTTTAGTTTATATGAGAGCTCCATTAAGAAATTTGAATTAACCGAAAATGATTTCCTTGGCATTGCCTATTCTACGTATTGTTACGAATTATACACCGTGGGAAATTATCAGAAAGCCAAAGAAATCGGATTGAAAGCAGACTATAACTTATCCAAAGTTGAAAACTGGGCCTGGAAATCATTTAATTCGATTTTCTTAACTCACTCAAGGCTGCTACTTAACGAAACAATAGAAACAGCTTCCCATCTTGAAGCATTGCAGTTGTTAGACATTGACAGTATAGGGGAATATGCTGGAAAGATCACAATGGCCTCCATTGATATTGTTCAAGCAGTAATCTGGATTTCAGCTCCAAGAAATTATCATCATCTCATGAGTAAATTTGTATGGGTTAGGGCAACGATTTATCTGGGTAACCAGTCCAAAAAATATTGAGCAATATCCATTAATATGATTAGAATAGTACCTAGATGCAAAGGAACGATTAATGCAATTATTTCCAACGCTGGCATATTTCTTCAACTTCAGCAAGACTACGGATCCTTTGATAAATATATTTGGAAATTTGTTGATCATACGCCAATTTTTAGATATAAAGAAGTGCAAGAATGACTACATTAATACATTGAAACATGTAATCATTTATATCAAATTAATATATAGTTATTTTGTGGCATCCTCTGTTACTATAGATGATAAGTTGAGGATAAGAATAAAGTTGCTAGCAGCTAAATTTGATACAACACAAGGTGAGATAATCAATCAGGCAGTTACTTTATTTGAAGAAGCTAAAAATCAATCAGATGGTACAGCAATTGAAAGCTCTCGAGAAATCATCAAAAAAGATTTACTAAAACATAAAACACCTACCTGGCGAAAGAAAATTCGAACCAAGCTACAGGAGTCAGGGATCGATATTGATGATTTGAGGATTGAATTAAATGAAATCTAGTAAATTAAAGATAGCATTGGACAGTTCTGTATTTCGTGATTTTGACTTTATTGAATATCTTCAAAATAACTCAGACCAATATACAATTTCATTATCAGTAATCGTGTACCTCGAAACTTATCACTGGTACCACATTCGAGGAATATCAAAAGAATTATTTGACAAAGAAATAAATGCCTTGAGTGTAAGTGTAACCAATCTTACTCCTGTGCAAATCGAGGAAATTAGCGACAACGTAAGAACTTCTAAATTGCGATTCAAACATCACATAAGGGATATAATCATTGGCACTCATTCAAATATGGAAGATTCACTCTTTATTACAACTAATGTAAAACATTTTCAGTGGATGATGACAAAGCCTTCTACTCCAGACGAATTCATAAAAAAGTATGTCCAAATTTAACTTTATTCGGTGTTATTACATCCGACTGATTGAGCTATCTATTGTTTCAATCAAATCGTTCAATCGTATTTCGATCGATCGATTGCCATATTGTCCTCTGAACGGTTAATAATTTGATCTTTTCTGACTTCATCATCTTGATCTTCAGATTTCATCGATCTTTCGAGTTTGCTCTTAACTAAATAGTTAATCGGATTGAAAGACCTTTTACTGAAAAAAGGATCCAACCTGAGAAAATCTTAAAAATTACCTCTCAAACAGAATACTGTGTTTGCAGGTCATCTAGCAATGGGTTTACTATTTCTAACCCGGCTGAAAGATACTAAATTGGCATTTTATTTCATCATTTTAGCAAACTTACTTGAAGATGTTTTGTTTGGCTTGTTTATTATTGTTGGAATAGAAAACGGTCCTGCGCTTGGAAATGTCTCGCACTATCATTTCAATATTCCATGGTCACATTCATTCTTCATGGTTATTGTTTGGAGTTTAATGTACGGAGTGATCCTTTTTCAATATAGCATAACAAAAAAGTACGCTAGAAGTGATGCACAAATGCTGTTTAAATTGACAACTATCTCTATCATATCCCACTGGATCTTGGACTTAGTCGTTCATGGATCTGATATGCAATATCATCCATTCACCACCCGAGCGCTTCCCACAATCCATCTATGGTCAACTCCTTGGTTAGCATTTTTAATTGAGCTAATCTTCATTATAGCCTGTTGGTTCCCGTATCAGCGACAAATGAGGAAACGAAATTTAGACAAAAACTCCTATTTAATCTTGGTCCTGATACTCGTTGCACACACGAATTATTTTGGACCCTCGTTTTATACCAATTTTCAACTAGTCGAAACAAGCCTAATTTTCGGAATTCTAACCTTCACAGGACTTCCGTTTCTCATCTACTTGATGCTTATTATTCATTCACTTCCTTAAGCAACGGCCGGAGAAGAGTGGTCTTGCTACTTCATTAATGGGTCTAGGGTATTTCCGCTATTTAGTAAAATAAGTGCCTTGGATAATTAAAAAACATTGGAGTCTCGATTACCCATTTTAAGATCCTTTAGAACCAATCCGTCGAACATAATTAACACTTTGGTGTTCTCATCCTTTTATTTACATACAGAGCGCTAAGACCAACACCAAGCCAAAATATATTGTAATCACTATTAACTCCCTTAGAACTTGAAAATTCAAGGTAGGTAATACTCGTGGGAGTAAATAGATCAATTGGAATTGAACCAACTATCTCTGAACTACCGGTGAATGTTGGAATCGTCCCAGTATCGATCGATCGATTTGTATTCTTTTTTTTTTGATACTTTCGACGCTATT
>JACZSS010000513.1 GCA_022574115.1 Candidatus Heimdallarchaeota archaeon
TTCTTTGTTGTCGTTCGATTAATTTTGCCGGACCAATATAGTCAGATCTAAAGTGAGATGCAATAGAATCAATAATCACCATTCTAATATTTTCTTTTTCTGCAATTGAATTTATTTTCTGTACGATGCGTGTTTGATGCTGTGAATCTAATACTCTCGCCACCAATATGTTGCCGAGTACTTCTGACGGATCTAAATCTTGTCCCAGCGCAATCTCCCCAAGTCGAATTGCCGAGAAAGTCCCCTCAGTGTCGACATAAAAGACCTTGCCGCCCAAGCCTCCCTCATCTTTCGATCGTTGAGCATTGACAGCAAGTTGAAAACACAATTGAGACTTCCCGGAAGCAAAAGCTCCAGCAATCTCAGTGATTTCTCCAGTCCATGGACCACCACCCAATAAATCGTCAAGTGAGGAACTTGATGTACTAACTTTGCCTCGTTCCATTTCAATCCTCAAAAGATCCACTGCTGACAGAGGTGGACTTATAACCTTTGAAATCGCCTCTGCAATTATTTCTTCGGCCACATCTTCAGAAATACCTGCATCTTCCGCCAAGTCGCTGGGAATTGCAATAACAATTGCATTTGCAGATTTATATCCTGCTTTGATTAATGCTTTTTGAGTTTCAGGTGGTAAAGTCTCGAGGTCTTTGATTTTGGATTTAGACATAATAAAGATACTTCTCTAAAACATGATAGGATACGTTGATTATTAGGTTTACGCCCAGCTTTTACCGCAACCGCATGAGTTGGTTGCATTTGGGTTGCTTATTTTGAACTGTGATCCCATCAGATCCTCAATATAATCTAATTCGCCTCCATCCAGAAGTCGAAGATCGGCAGTTTGTACAATTAAGGTGGCACCATCTAGTTCAAACTTCTTTCCGTCAGCAGTAACCGGTACCCAACTCATATCATACATAAATCCTGCACAACCACCCGGTTTTACCTTGATTGTCAAAGCCTGATCAACTCGTCCTTCCATTTCGGTCAATTGATTAATTCTAGCTGCAGCTGCTTCGGTGAGCATGAAAGCACCATCGGGTACTGTAAAGTTCAATGACAGTTCAACCATATATTACTATTAGCCTACTACCTAAAAAAGCTTGCTGATAAGGTTAACTTTCAGATGTGAAAATTATGGTTGTCTAATCTTGAGCCGTTATTCCATCGAGGATTTTAGTTGGAGTGTTGACAAGAAAAATCGTTCATTTAATTACCTTTTGAATACGCAGATTTTCTGGATAAATACCCCATCTTCCATCGATGTTTTTATCTCTGCATCATCATTCTCGATGATATGAAACTTGCTATCATCGGCCCGTATTTTTCAAGTAGTGGAACCAGCCGGCATGTCACTAATATCTTTCATGGTCTTAGAAAAATCCATAAAGATAAAACAATCCTAATTACCTTCAAAGAACTTAATGAAACCAAACCACAAATCGAATCTAGAGAGAATATCCATGTTTATCCAAAAATTCCCGAACCTACATTGTTCAAAAATTTATCTGAGTTCATTGTGCAGATTGTCTTAAAATATGAAATTGATGTCCTGTTACCCCAGATTAAACCCTTTATCTTATTATGCACGGCAATGGCTAGAAATCAATTAACGGAACAAGGTCACACTTCCTTCATCATAGGAACCTGGCATTCAAATTTTTCGTGGATAACTAAAGCTCCTTATCATTTAGCAATGTCGGTAATAGCGGCAAATCAGTCCGATGCTTTCATTCCGGTTTCCAAAAATGTTGTTGAATCACTTCAGAATATATTACAAATCGACCCGACTCATATTAAGCCGATTATTCCCCCAGGTGGGATAGATTTCAACTTGATCGCTACTAAACGATCTCACCTTTTAGGTGAATTAAAAACTAGATTTGCTATCTCTGAAAATTATATTATATTTTTGGGTCGCTTGCTGTACAATAAGGGTTTAGATACTCTTATTCAGGCATTTTCAAAACTAAATTATTCGGGAAAGCTCGTAATTATCGGTAGTGGACCATATAAAAATGAAATCGATGTTCTTATTCAACAAAAAGGAATTGAAAACCGAATTGTTTTTACGGACTTCATATCAGACGAAAAAGTGTATGCACTCTTGCAAGGTGCAGACTTATATTGCCTACCTTCACGCTGGGAAAGTTTTTCAATTTCAACTTTAGAAGCGATGGCAGCAGGTTTACCAATCGTATGCTCAAAGGTTGGAGGGCTCCAATACTGGACCGCAGGGGTGGCGATCCAGGTGAATCCAGATGATGTTGATGGATTTGCTACTCAGATGGATAAAATACTCCATGACAAGGATTTGGAAACTTCACTAGGGGAAAAAAGTTCAAGATTAGCCCAAGAATACGATTATCAAATTATCGCCGAGAAAACACTTGATTCAATAAATCAAGTCGTTTCTGAGACAAAATCATTACAAAAATCTATTTCAACTAATTCTGAGGTAATTTTTGATGAAACAAACGGTGTAATTGAACTTAAAAAGCCGCACTCTAATCGCACCTCGTTAAAAAAATTGTTGATAACAAGGTATGCACTATTTTTTCCATCAGAGGCATTGGAGAATGAAGACTCAGAATCAGACAGTAGTGAAAAGTATTATGCTAATGCATTAATCGATAAATAATCTGCAGTATCCAATTGATAAGTCAATATCATTCAACGGCTTAGAAAATCTTCAAAGAATGTAATGGAAAATGGAGATCCAATGATTATTGCCCAAGAGTCATTTTATCGAACAAAATAGGAAACCGACTGTAAATTTGGAGAATTACCTCCGTTTAAGTCCATCTTTGAGATGAAGCTGATAATGAACAAAGACCTGATAAAAGCAAAACCTATTCATTTTAATACAGGGCTATTATCTCAATGCGTCGACTTAGATCCCCCCAAGATTTGGTCAAGATAGATGATTCTATCTATTCTAGTTGATCGGTTAAATTGTACGGATACAATTTTTGTAACTATCCTAAGATGCTACAATAGGGCTATCGATATGTGCCCCACTCCAGATGCATATAGCTTCTGAAGCAAGTTGGACTTGAGTCTGCAATCCCC